>JAADYY010000297.1 GCA_010092805.1 Chloroflexota bacterium
ACGGTTTCCCGCAAGCCACCCGCTTCAGCGGGTGGTCGTTGACCAGCATACAACTCCGCTTAACCAGTCAATTCAAAAACAGAGTATGGCGCTGAATCGTAAAAGCGAGTTTAAATCGCTGTTAGCTTTTTGCGGTAACCTGAGTGCAGCGATAGATGAGTGCAGGTACAAAGTCGAGGTTGGCGGGCGGCGTCCGCTGGTCAACGATTGGCAACCGACGGTGATGATGGTCAGATTGTGCGGCTGGCGGGATCGATCTCAAATGCTGGGCGTCCAGGGGGTGGCACCGTCTACTATCGAGTCGCGGCGGCGGGGGGCACATCTGCTTGAACTGACGGATGAAGTGGAGGCCGTCAACGAAGACAGGAAACAGGGGGAGAGGGCCAACAAAAACGGCGGACTGCTCTCCGCCGTTTCACCTGGAGCCTATTCGAGTCAAATCCAATTAGACTGGGGGACCTGGATTCGAACCAGGATCAATGGATCCAAAGTCCACTATTCTGCCGTTGAACTATCCCCCATTGAGGAAGTGTGTGGTTGGTATGTGGTTGGCGGCAAGCTGGGGGACCTGGATTCGAACCAGGATCAATGGATCCAGAGACCACTATTCTGCCGTTGAACTATCCCCCACTGTTGTGGCCCTGATCATAGCATGAGCCACACATCAGATCAACCCTGAACGGCAACTGTTTCCGCTGCCTGACGCAGGCGGCGCAGCGTCTCGTCCTTCCCGATGATCTCGGTCGTCTCGAACAGCGGCGGCGAGATGGCCTGCCCGGTGGCGGCCACACGCAGCATCCCGAACAGATCACGCGGCTTAAGGCCGGATTCTTCCAGCAGCGCGCGCATCTCCGCTTCCTGCTTATCGTGCGTCCAACCATCCAACGCGCTGAGCCGCTCAACGACTTGCTCTAAGATCGAGCGTGCCTGCACCGCATCCCACTTCTTGGGAATGAGCTGCTCAAAAGGCACTGGCGCAAAGCTGTCACGGAACAGGAATCCGGCCAATTCAACGATTTCCTGCGGTGTCTTGATGCGCGTCTGCGCCAACGGGAGCACTTGATTGAGGATCGCATCATCGACGGTGAGGCCGGCGCTTTCCAGGGCCTCGCGCAAGTATGGGCGTAACTCGTCTTCCGAGAGGTTGCGAATCCATACGCCGTTGAGCCAGTCGAGTTTTTCGATGGGGTAAACACTGTCCGCCGGGTTAACACGTGCGATGTCGAAGCGCTCAATGGCTTCCTGCGTGCTGAAGACCTCGCGGTCCTCGCCAAAACTCCAGCCGATGTTGGTCAGGAAGTTGACGACGGCCTGTGGCAGGTAGCCGGCGGCTTTGAATTCTTCGGCCAGCACCAGCACTTTGCGCCCGTCCTCAAAGAAGCCGGCGCTGCGTTTGCTCAACTTCCCTTTGCCATTTGGGTTGAGCAGCACTGGCAGATGCGCGATCTGCGGCATTTCCCAGCCGAAGGCGGCGTACAACTGAAAATGGATGGGCGCAGACGACAGCCACTCGTTGGCGCGCATGATGTGCGAAATTTCCATGAAGTGATCATCGACGACGTTGGCGAGATGATAGGTTGGGAAGCCGTCGGATTTCAGCAGCACCAGGTCTTGCAGCGTGCTGTTTTCGAATTGTACATTGCCGCGAATCATGTCGTAAACGGTCGTTGAGCCGTTGAGCGGCATCTTGAAGCGCACAACCGATGGCAGCCCTTGAGCTTCGCGTTCGGCACGCTCAGCTTCGGTGAGGTAGCGGCAGTGGCGGTCGTAGCCGGGGGCCTCTTTGCGCGCTTTGCGCTCCTCGTTGACGCGCTCCAACCGCTCGGCGGTGCAGTAACAGCGGTAAGCCTTGTCATTATCGATCAGCCAATCGGCCCACTTTTTGTACAGGTCTAACCGCTCGGACTGGACATAGGGGCCGTAGGGGCCGCCAACGTCTGGCCCTTCGTCCCAGTTGAGGCCAAGCCAGCCCAGACCATCGTAGATTTTTTCCAACGACCCGGGGACAAAGCGCTTGCGGTCGGTGTCTTCGATGCGCAGGATGAATTTGCCGTTGTTATGACGCGCGAACAGCCAGTTAAACAGCGCGGTGCGCACACCCCCGATATGCATCGGGCCGGTCGGGCTGGGCGCGAAGCGCACCCGCACCGGTCGTGCGGTTGAGTCAGTCATTCTCCACCCTCCAGAGTTACAACCGGCGTCGCCGCATGATCACGCTTTGCACCAGACCCAAGCCAGCCAGGGTGGAAAGCAGCGACGTGCCGCCGGAACTAATAAAAGGGAGTGTCAACCCGGTGACGGGCACCAGATTGAGGTTCATGCCAATGGAAACGACGGTCTGAAAGAAGATAAACCCCGCGACGCCGTAGCAGATCAAGCTGCCAAAAGCGTCGGCGGCCAGGCGCGCGGCCCGCAAGATGCGCATCAAGACCAGGCCAAGGCCGCCCATCACCGCCAACCCGCCAATCATACCGAATTCCTCGGCGATCACGGCGAAGATGAAGTCGGTGTGGCGCACACGCAAAAAACGCCCGACGTTCTGCGGCCCCTGCGCGTACCCCTTACCAAACAGCCCGCCGGAGCCGATGCTCGTCACCGCCTGGCGGATGTTGTAGTTATCGTCCGGGTCGGTTTCGGGCAGGACAAATGACAAAATGCGCTGCCGCTGATAATCTTGCATCTGCGACCACACCAACGGCACGGTCAGCGGCAGCGTCAACGTGAGCACAAGTCCAAACGTCGCGATGTGCCGCAAGCGCAGGCCCGCCGCCCAGATCATGATGATCCACACGGCAAGGAACACAGTCGTCATCCCTAGGTCGGGCTGGATAAACACAATCACGGCAGGCACACCGACATGGATCGCCGATTTGACGACCGTCATGAAGTTGTCCATCTTGTGAAAGTTTTGGGCCAGGTACGTCCCCAGCGTGATGATGATCAGCACCTTGGCGACTTCTGAGGGCTGAATACGAATCCCGATATTGATCCAGCTTTGCGCGCCTGCGTCCCCTTCCACACCGAAGAAGAACACCAGCACCAGCAGAATGATCATCAGGATGTATAGCCAGTGATGCAGCGCGCTCACCAGGCGGTAGTCCAGGGCGGCCAAGGCCAGCATCACGACACCGCCAAGCAGCGCGAAACGAATTTGATCGGGCACTCGGTTGATCAAGTCGGGGTCAATGGCGTCCAGCGTGGCGCTGCGAATGGCGACGATGCCAAAGAGCGTCAGTAAGATGGTGACGCCCAGCAGGACATAATCGAAGCGCCGCCACAAACTTCCAGAGTGATTCATCAAGGCTGTCCAGCTCAGTCGAACGACAAGATGTGGCGATTATAGCCGAAAGCGCCCCTCAGCGTGAAGTAGACATCATGAACGACACAGCCACAAAGCGCGCCTCACAGCATTTGGGGGGCATCGGGCGGGCGTTTGAACGGATCAAGCGTCATCAGCATCGGCTGCATCGAGGCGGCTCTCCGCTTGGCCTTCAGAGTCGTCGTTGGTCTTCGTCACGGGCACTTCGGCCACCAACAAGCTGCTGCGGTGACGGTTTTCCAGCGCCACATCGATTTGGTTGCCGGCCACGTCGACATACTTGGAGATGACTTCCAGAATTTCACGCTTCATCATCTCCATCCGTTCTGGCGGCAAATTGATCCGGTCATGCACCAGAATGAACTGCAACCGCTCTTTCGCGGTGTTGCCGCTGTTTTTGTTCGCCGAGCGCCCACGCATTCGATCAAAAAATCCAGCCATTAGCCCCTTACTCCTCACTAAACCCCTAAGCCGAACGTTGAGATGTCACATCAACCCGTGTGACAATTAACCACCCGATAGCAGGCGTGCTATCCGCCGGAGGATGTTGTTATCATCTTCCATGGGCATAAATGGCACATTTTCGCCCATCAACCGCCGCGCAATGTTGCGGAAGGCCATGCCCGCGCGCGAATTCTCGTTCAAGGTGACCGGAACGCCGTTGTTCGACGACGGAATCACGTGCTCGTCTTCCGGCACAATCCCGATCAACCGGATGGCAAGGATGTCGGTCACATCTTCCGCGGACAGCATCTCGCCTTTACGGATCAGATCGATTTTGGCGCGGTTCAGGATCAACTGCGCTGGGCCTTTGTTATCCGCTTCCAACAGGCCGATAATGCGGTCCGCGTCGCGGACGGCAGAGACTTCCGGGTTGGTGACGATTAAGACCTCATCGGACGGAGCAACTGCGTTGCGGAACCCGCGCTCGATCCCGGCTGGCGAGTCGATCAGAATGAAGTCGAACTCCGGGCGCAGCTTATCGGTGAGCTGAATCATGTCCGTCGGGCTGACAGCCGTCTTGTCGCGGGTCTGCGCCGACGGGATTAGATACAGTTCTGGGAACAGCTTGTGTTTGATCATCGCCTGGCGGATCTTGCAGCGTCCCTCGACAACATCGACCAAATCATAGACGATGCGGTTTTCCAGCCCCATGACAATATCCAGGTTGCGCAGCCCAATGTCGGCATCGATCAGCACCACGCGCTGACCAAGCCGTGCCAGCGCGACGCCCAGATTGGCGACCGTGGTGGTTTTGCCCACGCCGCCTTTGCCGGACGTAATTGTGACAACTTTCGCCCCCATACGACGTTCCTTTCGTTCGTCTGTTTGCTTCCCCACCAACATAGCCCCGAGCGACCACGCGGTTTAACGCCAGGCTTCGACGATGATCTGGCGGTTGCGAATAAACGCGACCTCTGGTTTCGGCTTGTGCCGCTTATCGGGCGGCGCAATGCTGATATACCCGCTGATCCGCAGTTGCGTTGGGCGCATATCCAGCGCGCAAACCACCGCGCTGTCATCCCCATCGGCACCCGCATGGACGTTGCCGCGCAACCGCCCCCAGATGATGATGTCCCCCACAGCGATGATCTCCGCGCCGGGGTTGACATCGCCATAAACGACCACGTGCCCTTGGCTGCGCAGCGTGCGCCCAGAGCGCAGCGTGCGCCGCACCATAATCCCCTGGGTCCCCTCGTCTTCTGTGCCGACGGGCAGCCCTTCGGCATCGGTGGGGGCAGGGCTGATCAAGTCTGCGCGCAAATCGAGCGCCGTGGCCGAGTCGATAGTGGTTTGGCTTTCGCTCATCACCATCCACAAACTCATCTCGCGGCGCTCCAGCATGGCCTTGACCGACCCCAGCTCATCTTTGCGCATGGGGCGCGCTCCCACATCCAGCGTCACCCGCGCACCAGAGAAAAAACTGCGCTGCTCATCCAGGCGTTCCGTCAGCGCGGCGGCTACAAGCGGCCAATCGACGTGCGCGTCTAGGGTCACCTGCAAGCCATCTTTGCCACCCTTGAAGGTCACCGTCTGATCGCGCATCATACCGCCACCCATTGCCCATTCAGCCGCTGACAATAAAGAAAAACGCTAACTGGTCTTATACTATACACAATTTTGATGTGGGCGCTACCTGATCGTCAAGCGCCCAGGCGTCCTAGTGGGCAAAACGATGCCGTGCCCCACTGGGTGCTCCGTTTGGTGTCACCCCACACCGACGATGCGCAGCAGCATGATCAAGGGCAGCAGGGTGAAGAGGGCCGGGGCGGCCCAGCGCACAACGCGCGGCGCTGGCTTGGCGCTGTTTTGCAACCACTGACCGAAGGCGTACACCGCGTAGGTCATCCACAGCACCTGAATCATCAGGAGTGGCAGCAGCAGCACCGCGCTGTCTTCGCCGAAGTAAACCAACCCGAAGCTGGCATACGCGCCGTAGGCCGTCAGCGTGACGACGCCGATGGGTGGATGCCAGCGGGCCAACCGCGCCAACCCCAATACGCCGAGCGCTAACCCCAGCCCGGTGAACTGGCGGACGATCAAATCAAACAGCGCCAGCCAACGCAGCGGGTCGCGCCAGGCCCCGGCGACGATGAAGGGCACATGCCCGTCAGGCACCGCCGCCGGATCTACACCCCACCAGACTGGGCTGACGTAGTTGCTGAGGATACCTGCGCTTCCGACGCCGGCGATGATCCCGATGGCGATCCAGTACCAGAGCGGACAGCGCGCCTTGGCGAGTGCCAACCCCAGCACGACCGCCGGAAGCAAGAGGGCGAAGAGCGGTTCGTTGAGCGTGCCGATTGCCAGCAGCAGCAGCAGTCCAACGATCTGCCAGGGGCGGAGGTCGCTGCGCGGTTGATGCGGGCGGGGGTTGCTCGCCAGCAAAATATCGATGAGCAGAAACAAGAGCCAGGCGGTCGTGAGGGTGGTCATGCGCAGGCTGCGCGGCGTCCCCACCACCAGCAGAAACAGCACCGCGAAGATCGCCAGGCCGAGCGCTGCCCCCAGCACCGGGCGTCGCCCGAACCAGATGAGCGCGCCAGTGAGCGCGCCCGCCCCGATGAGGGCGGCGACCAGAGTCCCAAGTTGCAAGCTTTCGGCACCGCCCGTCTGCGTCCAAAAGGCGGGGCTAAACGCCAGCGCCAACCCACCGATGATCGCCAGCGCTGCGCCCATCGCCCGCAGCGCCATTGACAAGCCCACGATAATCAACGCCAGCCCAGACGCACGAATGAGCGGGGTGTCGCCGACGACCAGAAACGCGATCCACGCGATCAACCCGGCGAGCAGGGCGGGAAGGCTGTCATGCAGGTGAGCCAGCCAGCCAGCGCGCGTATTAAGCGGCTGATCGGCGGGGGCGATACGTTGGGTGAGTGGCTGCATCGCGGCGTGCGTCCTGAGTCATGGGCGCGGTGCCGGGCCAAAATCGGCGGCGGCACGCACCTGACTGAGATCGAGCGGGCCAGACGCAAGCTGGCGATCATTTTGCAGCCCAATGTAAGCCTCCATCACCTCCATGACGATGGGCAGCGCCACCCCCGACCCTTCACCGCCGTTGTAGACGAAGGCCTGAATCATGATCTCCGGGGCTTCATACGGCGCGTAGCCGACAAACCAGGCGTGCGCGGGCCAGTTGCCGGGCACACACAGCCCCAGCGGTCGCGCGATCTCGTCACAGTATTCGGCGGTGCCGGTTTTCCCCGCCACGTTGATGTAACTGAGGTTCGCCGACTGCGCGGTGCCCTCCGTCACCGTGGCGCGCATCCCTTCCTGCACGATGCGGATGTTTTCGCTTGAGACAAACGGCGGGCTGTAGTCCGGGTCGAAGCGCAGATCGCTGCAAAAACTGTCCTGAAAGGCGTAATTGATCGGCAGGTGGACGCGGTAGTCGCGCCAATCTTCCAGAAACGGATCCGGGTTGATGTCGACCTGAGCGGTGTAGCCGGCGGGGTCGCAGCGCGCCTCGCTGTAGAATTCGCTGTTCGGTTCGCAGGTGCAGGCCAGGCTGCTCGGCCCCCGCATGATCATGTCCTCCAGCAGCAGCAGGTTCAGCGGCGCGTTGACCGGGAGGGTGTCGCGGTTGAGATGACGCATCGGGATCGGCTCGAACGGGCGGACGACGTTCCCCGCAGCATCAAGAAATTCGCGGACAATCGTCGGTTGGTACAACATGCCGCCGTTGGCAAACGTCGCGGCCATCGCGATTTGCTGGATTGGGGTCACGTTGACATACCCCTGGCCGAACGCGGCGTTGTAGGTATCGCCCGTTGACCAGTTTTCGCCGTACAGGCGGCGTTTCCAGTCTGGATCGGGCATCCGGCTGGCATTCTCAAACGGCAGTTCGACGCCCAGCTTCGAGCCAATGCCCACTGCGGTGGCGTAACGAAACAGGTTGATCGGCCCCAATCCGTCTGGGGCGAGCACTGCCGGGGAGACATCTGGGTTGCCGCCGCCGATCTGGTAGAAATACACATCGCAGCTTTGCGCAATGCCGCCGATCATGTCGAGATTGCCGTGCCCACTCCGCAGCCAGCAGACGAACCGCTGCCCGGCGGATTCATCGAACGGCGCATAGCGATTGGGCAGCACCAGGCTGCCGGGATTATTGAGCAGTGTGGTGGCACCAACCACATCTTCTTCGAGGGCACCCGCCGCTGTGATCAGCTTCCACACCGATCCCGGCGGGTAGACCGATTGGGTGACATGGTTAACGAGCGGCGTCAGCGGGTCAGCGGCCACATCGAGGAAATACTCAACATCGATGCTGCGGGCAAAGCGGGCGTTGTCGTAGCTGGGAAAGCTGACCATCGCCAGAATCTCGCCCGTCTGCGGGTTCATCGCGATGACCGATCCCGTCTGTGTGACGAGTTCGCCTGCATCCGCGTTGACCCGCGCGATTTGCGCCCGCAAGGCATCCTCAGCGATGCGCTGGAGTTCGGTGTCAATCGTCAAACGAACGTTCAGCCCGGCTGAGGGCAGTTCCAGCTCGACCGGGTCGCCGATGGGCGCGCCCGCTACATCCACCTCCCGCACGATCCGCCCACGCTCGCCGGAAAGGATGTTCTCCAGATAAGCTTCGACACCCGAATAGCCGATGCGGTCGAACGCCGGGTTGTAGCCCTGCGCGATGAGTTCGAGTTCCTGTTCGGCAGGGATGCGGCCCATATAACCGACCACCTGCGAAGTCAGCGCGCCGGTGGGGTACTCGCGCACCTCCGCGATCTGGACATCGACGCCGGGCAGCGTGAACTGTTCCTCCAGAATTTGCATGGCGACGCGCTGTTCCACATCCTGCGCGACGATCACTTCACGGAAGGGCGCGATCCCTTCCCCCTCCGCGACCAACTCCTCGATGCTGCGCACCGTCTGCCCGGTTTCCAGCGCCAAGGCCCGCGTCGGCGGGACCCCCGTCAGCGCAGAGATGCGGTTGTAGATCTCCAATTCGGCTTCAGTCGAGGCGGGCAGTTCAGCGGGGACAATCGTCACATTGAACGCCGGCACATTCACCGCGAGCGCGGTGCCGTAGCGGTCAAGCAGCACGCCGCGCGGGGCGGGGATGGGCAGTTCGCTGAAGCGGTTATCGTCCGCCGCAATTTGGTACGATTCACTTTCCGCGATTTGCAGTTGGTACATCCTCAGCCCAAAGATCACAAAAACGGCGAAGATCACCCCCTGAAAGAAGGTCAAGCGCCAGCCCTGGAACGGAAGAATCGGCTGCACGTTGTGGCTTACTCCTGAACTTGTCTTACCAAAGCTGAGTCAGCGCCGCGCCGTCATGGGGCGCTCCGGTGTCGATATTGGGCACCGCGCTGCATCATGCGAACGATCAAGTAGACGGGCCAAATCAGAATGAGATTGTAGATCAACGTTGGTGCAGTGACGAAGAACAGATTGTCAAAGATGTGGACGGTGTAGCCGGTTACCGCGATGATGCCCATGAAGGCCAGTTGATGGATGATCGTGCCGGCGATCACAAACGCAGCGATGAGCAGCAAGCCGACCCGGTAGAATTGGCCGCGCACCAGATCGATGAGGAACACGATCAACACCATGCCGACCACCGACGCACCAGTCGGTGCCAGCGAGAGCAGATCCTGCAAGATGCCGCCCACAAACGCCCAAACAACCCCTTGTTCCAGCGGCGCATGGATCGCCCAGGCCAGCACCAGCAGAAACCCGAGGTCGGGTTCGCCGCCCAGCACCCGAAACTGTGGCATGACCGTCGCTTGGAGCACGGCGGCCAAGGCCAGCAGGGGAAGCCCAAGATAGTTACCCATCGCCGCCGCTTAGCCGTCGTCCTCAGCTTGTTCAAACACCGACAGATCGACGGGTTGAAAGTTGGTGACGACCAAGACGAACTCCAGCGTATCGAAGTTAATGAGGCTGCGTACCTGCGCCTCCTGGTAGAGCGCGAACTCAATATCGCTGACGCTCGTGATCTGCCCGATCACAATGTCTGGGGGGAAGTTGCCGCCCAAACCGGATGTCAGCACCAAATCGCCCTCGGTGATCGCCTGGCCGGTTGGGACGAGTGTCAGCAGCAGCGTGCCTGCAAGCTGCCCCTGCACCGAGCCTTCGGCGCGGCTGATTTGCAAGCGCGCACTGACCCAACTCGAGGGGTCGGTGACGAGCATCACCCGCGAGGCGTTGGCGCTCACTTGGGTGACGCGCCCGACCAACCCGGCCCGCGTCACGACAGGCATCCCAACGGCCACGCCGTTACGGGTGCCGCGATTGATGGTGATTGAGCGGAACAGGCTGTTTTGATCGCGGGCGATGACATCGGCGGTGACGAACTCTTGAGCGTCCGCCGCCGATGTGTAATCCAGCAGGTCGATCAAGCGCCCGTAATCGCTCTCGATCTCGCGCAGCTCGACCAACTCCGATTGGTACTGCGCTAGCGCTTCTTCCAGTTCGGCGACCCGCTGCTGCAAACTGCGGATCTCGGCCAGGTCTTCAACCCCGGCGCTGAGATTGTTTGTGAAACGATTGACAACACCGCTCACCGCATTCAGCGGAGTCGCCACGAGCGCTTCGAGTGGGGCCAGCAGCCCGGTCTGGCTGCCGGCAATTAGCCCCGCGCTGATCAGCAGGCTGAGTGTGAAAAGCATCAGGCGGCCCGTGCGCCATCCCCGCCGGTAGCCACCGCGTTGATTAAGCATCGCATTCACCGTGATAATTCGTTCCAGTGCGGATTATACAACAGGCGGCCTGAAATTGAAGCCGGGGGCGCGGGGAGAGGGTGCAGGGCGGTTAATGGCGCGTGCTGCCGCGCTCAAGGCCCACAAGCAGCCGGCGCAGATTGTTGTAGTCCTCCAGCACACGGCCAGCACCGCGCGCCACACACGTGATCGGGTCGTCGGCTGTCCACGTGCGGATGTTGATCTCTTCGGTCAGCCGTTCGGGTAGGCCGCGAAGTTGGCCAGCGCCCCCCGCCAGACAAATACCACTTTCCATCAAATCGCCGATGAGTTCGGGCGGCGTGTCATCGAGCGCATCTTTGACTGTATCGACCACGATGTCAACGGAGCCGGACATACAATCGCGGATTTCAATCGAACTGACCTCCACCGACGCAGGCAGCCCCGTGAGCAGGTTGCGCCCCTTCACGGCGAAGATGCGCTCCTGTGGCGGTGGGTACGCTGTGCCAATCTCAATCTTGATCCGCTCGGCGGTCGGTTCGCCAATGAGGAGGTTGTGTTTCGTGCGCATATACTGGACAATGTCTTCGTCGAGTTCATCCCCGGCCACACGGATCGAGCGGCTGATGACGATGCCGCCCAGTGAGAAGATGGCGACTTCGGTGGTGCCGCCGCCAATGTCAACGACCATGCTGCCGCGCGTCTCCTGAACCGGCAGCCCGGCACCGATGGCAGCGGCGACTGGTTCCTCGATCAAGTGGACTTCGCGGGCACCCGCGCTGATGGCCGCTTCGTAGACGGCGCGCTTTTCGACTTCGGTCACGCCGCTGGGGATGCCAACAACGACGCGCGGTCGTGGGATGGGCACCCAACTCTGCTCGTGCGCCTTGTGGATCAGGTGATTGAGCATCGCTTCGGTGACTTCGAACTCGCTGATGACGCCGTCACGCAAGGGCCGGACGATCAGGATGTCGCGGGGGTTTTTGCTCCACATCTCTT
This sequence comes from Chloroflexota bacterium, assembly GCA_010092805.1. Taxonomy (GTDB): domain Bacteria; phylum Chloroflexota; class Anaerolineae; order Aggregatilineales; family Phototrophicaceae; genus Flexifilum. The sequence goes on from JAADYY010000297.1 coordinate 11,464, forward strand.
TGGCCCGCGCACCGACTTCAATGGGGCGGCGTGTTTTGCGCTCCACGGCGACAAATGACGGCTCGTTGATGACAATGCCTTTGCCGCGCACACTCACAAGGGTGTTGGCGGTCCCAAGATCAATGCCGATGTCCAAAGAGAACAGGCCAAAAAAATAATCTAATGGGCTTAACACAGCGTTCTCCTCAACGGCATGAAACAGCGCGGCATTATAACATGGCGCGGGGTGATTACAAAGCGTCACTGCTGGGCGCGCCCCTGGCACTTGATATAGGTTAGTAATGTCGTTGGTCAAAACTTTCCAAGCCACCGTCCGGCACCGCAACCTGATCCCGGCGGGCAGTCGGGTCGTCGTGGGGGTTTCGGGGGGGGCGGACTCGTTGGCGCTGCTGCATGTGCTCGCCCAATTGCGCGATCAATTCGAGTGCGAGCTGCACGTGGCGACGCTCGATCACGGGCTGCGCCATGCGGCTGGTGCTGCCGATGCGCGGTTCGTCGCGGCAGTGGCCGCGGCCTGGGGTCTGCCATGCACGGTCAAGGGCGTGAGGCTAAGGACAAATGGTGAGCGCGGGATCGAAGCGACGGCGCGGGCGGCCCGCTACGCATTTTTCGCCGAAGTTGCGGCGGCGGTTGGGGCAGATCGCGTGGCGGTGGCGCACCACGCCGACGATCAAGCCGAGACGGTGCTCATGCATCTGCTGCGCGGGGCGGGGCTGAACGGGATCGCTGGGATGGCGTATGACGCGCCGCTGCCCGGCTACCCGCATCTGCGGCTGATTCGCCCGCTGCTGGGGGTCACACGTGCCCAAATTGAGGCGTACTGTCGGGCACAGGGTCTCCAGCCGCGCCAGGATGCGACCAACAACGACCCCACGTATTTGCGCAACCACCTCCGGCTGACGGTGCTGCCGCAACTGCGCGCGATCAACCCGCAGGTGGATCGCGCGCTCACGCAGATGGCCGAGGTCGCACAGACGGAGCGTGATTACCTGGATCAGGCGCTGCTGACGACGATCACGCCGCATGTTCTCCGCGAGGATGGGCGCGTGTGGCTGCCGAGCAGGATCTTTCGGGAACTGCACCCGGCGTTGCAGCGGCGCTGGGTGCTGTGGGCGGCGGTACAGGTGCGCGGCGCTGCCGACGCGATCAGCTATCGGCAGGTGGTGACGGCGGTCGAAGTGGCACTGAGCGACCGGGTCGGGGGCATCGCCGAGTTGGCGGGCGGGCTGCGGCTGCGGGTCGATTACGACGCGGTGGTGATAGAGGCTGCCGACGCCCCGAACGACGAAGCTGATCGCCCGCTGCTGGAACCTGGACGGATCATCGCTCTGCATGTTCCCGGCGTGACGCAGATCGATTCGAGATGGCAGCTTCACGCGACCCAAGTCGCCGCTGGATCGCCGAGGGCACAAGCGGATGATCTACAGGCACGGCTGGTGATCCCAGCGGGTGCGGCGGTGATACTGCGTTCGCGCCGTCCCGGAGATCGTTTTGCACCGTTGGGGATGCAGGGCCATACCCAGAAGATCAGCGACTGGATGATCGATCACAAGGTGCCACAGCGGTTGCG
>JAADYY010000298.1 GCA_010092805.1 Chloroflexota bacterium
ATATAAGGCTGGATAAATGTACTTTTCTGCATGTCCATCTCCTCTGCTGTTAGGCGGCAAAGTCATCATAGCGCAAAAAGTTGTTTAGAATCACAAACAATACAAAAACAGATCTGATCGTATTCCGATTTTACTTCCTGATATGACTCAAAACAGCCCCCATAGTGGAGGCTGTCGATTTGCTGTGGCGTTGCCGGGGATCTGCGGTGGTTATTCAGCGCCAACCGTGCGCGGATCGAACGTGGTATCGATGGTGAGGCCCAGCGCTTCAGCGATCTGACCCCAATCCACCAGCTTGAAGTTCTGATTCTCTTCCGGGTTGATGTTCAGGTCGTCCTGCACCACGAACACACCATTCGGGAAAGCATCACCCAGCGCGAAGTTGGTGACATCGATGCCATCGGTGCCGGAGACGCCGTCGATAGTGTCCGTCTCGATGATGGTGAACGTCCCCACATAGTCGTTGTCGCCCTCGCGGGTGTAGACGACGAATTCGCTGCTGCCCTGCGACGACGCGATCAGGTAGCCGGTGCCATCGCTGTTGTAAAACAGCGTCAGCCCCTCAACATCCGCCGTGATGTTGCCGTCGGCAGTGCTGTCAACCATCGTGCGCTCTTCGCCCGCATCCGGTTCCGCGCCGTAGCGCCAGATGCCCGTCTCTTCTTCGCCGATGTACAGCACCGACAATTCGTCATCGACCACACAGCCTTCGGTCTGCGCGCCCAGGCTGAACGTGCGCACCAGTTCGGCATCGACGCGGTTATCGGCGGTGGCGGAAAGCAGATACTGCTCCACATCGCCCGTATCCGCGCTGTTGATGATCGCGTAGGTATCGCCGCTCACGGGGCTGAGATACATGCAGAAGCCGTACACCTCGCTCACAGCAGAGACGATTTCACGGGCGGCGACTTCTTCCAGCTCGCGGGTTTCCGGGTTCACAGCGTACAGCACCAGCGTATTGAACGTGCGGTTGGTCGCGCCCACCAGCGCAACCCCCGCGTCGCCCATTTGAAAGTTGTAGCGCAGATCGACATTGTTCACGTCGCCGATGTCAATCGTCTGATGGACGCTGCCGTCGAGGTTGTAGACGACCAGGCCAGCGGTCTTGTCCGTGCCGATGATCGTGCTCAGGCTGGGGTCGGTCGGGTGAATCCACACCGCCATGTCATCTGCCGCATCGGTGCCGCTGGGCACGGGCACCGTCTCGACCGCCGCTGTCACCGTGATCGCGCCGCTGGTTTCTGCCGCACGCACGCTGAAATCGGCGTCTGTCGCCAGGCCGAGTTCATCCGCCACATCTGCCCATGAGATCAGGCTGAAAGCGCCAGTCGCGTCATTGCTGGTCACAAACAGCCCCACTGGGTACGCTTCATTCAGCCCAGTGGCAACCGAATCCATCCCGTTCGGCTCGATGGTGCCGACGATGCCAAACGACGTGATGAAGGTGTTGTCTGCACGGTCGTAGACGTTGACCAGACTCGCCGACTCGTTGGAGACGAGCAGATAGCCCGCGCCGTCCGAGAATTCAAGCACGGTAGCCGCTTCGATGTCTTCCACAAAGCGGCCAATCTCCTCGATGTTCCCCACCTGCGAGAAATCGACGAGCGTGCGCTCGGTGCCGGTTTCCGGCTCGCCGCCATAGCGCCACAGCCCCACGTTGCCTTCGCTCACATAGATGGCGCTGTGGAAGCTGTCGGCGGTGCAAGCCTCGATCTCGCCGCCGACTTCGATGTCGCGGGTCAGTTCGCCAGCGATGCTGCCTGCGCTGCCATCGAGTGCGTACTGCTGCAACTCCCCGTCTTCGCTGACGACCACGACATACAGCGTTTCGGTCGCGGCGCTGTGATACAGGCAAGTGCCCGCCTGATCGATGCCGATCTCAAACTCGCCGATCTGGCTGACTGCAAGCGTCTCAGCATCCACCGTGAAGAACAGCAGCATCGCCTCTTCATCGACGCCCGCAACGATCAGATCAATCGTCTCGGCACCGAAGGCGAAATTGTAGTAGATGTCGATGGCGGTCAGGGGTTCCGTCTCGATGAGCTGCACCAGCGCGCCGCTCAGATCATTCACGGTTAGCCCCAGCTCGTCGTCGGTGCCCACAATCAGGCTCTGCGCCGCGTCAGCCGGGTTTACCCAGATCACCGGGGCGACAGCGGCTTCGGCTTCGCTCGGTTCGGTCTCACCTGCCAACGGCACCACCGCATCCGACTGCGCAAACACCGTGATTCCAGAAAACAGCAGCAGCAAAATGGTCAAAATAGCAAAGATCTTCATCGCAATGCTCCTCGTTATATTAGCAATAGTGCGTTGATGACTGTAGCGCTGTCGAGTTAACGCACCGCCAAGCACAAGTTAAATCTTATCCGTCACCCCCAGGCGTCAATCGACACTCGCCAGCACATCGATTTCGATGAGCAGTTCCTCGCGCGCCAGGGACTGCACGCCCAGCAAAGTGTTGGCGGGTGGGCTGGTCATATCGAAATAGGCGCTCAGCGTGTCGATGATCGGCTGGCGCTGTGCTGGCTGATAATCCACCACGTAAATCGTCAACTTGACCACGTTCGAGAAATCGGCTCCTGCTGCGGCCAGAATCGCCTTGATGTTCTCGAGTACCTGCTGCGTTTGTGCCCGCAGATCATCCTTGCCCACCAGCTTCCCGTCGCGGTCGAGTGCCACCTGCCCAGCGAGGACGAGTAACCGCCCCCCTGTGATGGTGACGAGATGGGTGTACGGCCCCGGTTGATGGACTGTGCTTGGGTTGTGTGTTTCGATTGGCATTTTCCAACACGTCTCCTTGTGACCACGATTTGGGTTTGAATTCAGGTGAATTCACCGAAAACTCGCGGATATTGTGAACGTCATAGCTGCACAATAAATTGAATTAATGAGCGCCTCTCAAGGTTATGTTATGGATTTGTCAATTCGGGGAGAATTAAGGCTTTCCACGTGAGTCCCCACTTGACGCGCCAACTTTCTGCATGCTACTATGAAAGTACGATACTTTGAGGGAAGGAGGTACAAACGATGATTTATCAACCGCGTGAAGAAGGTCAGGGTTTGGTTGAATACGCGCTGATCCTGGTGTTGGTCGCTATCGTCGTCATCGTCATTCTGGCGTTGCTCGGCCCGGCCATCGGTAACATCTTCTCGAACATCATCAACACCCTCTAATCGTACATCATCATCCTCATCACTTCCGTTCTCTTCCGGGAAGACCTCACAATTTTGTGGGGTCTTTCTCATTCAGGCTCCCGCAAGCTCCCCGTCGTTTGGCATGACAAACCTCATGCATCTTTGTGACATTTAGACATATTTAGCTTGACAAACAAAATCGCCGCTTCTATAATGTGGCGCGATTTTATTATTAAGGGAAGGGAACAGCGGTGGCGCTGTGCATTAAG
>JAADYY010000299.1 GCA_010092805.1 Chloroflexota bacterium
AAGTTCCTGACCGACTTCGGCGACCAGATCCCCGAAGAGGCCAAGGAAACGACCACCACCCGCATCAAGGAAGTGCGTGAAGCGCAGGCGACCGAAGATGTCGAGAAGATCAAGGCCGCGACCGAAGCGTTGATGCAGCATGTCCAGACGCTGGGCGGCCAGATGTATCAGCAGCCGGACGGCGCACCAGCGGGCGGCGCTGCGCCGGGCGGGGCTGATGGTGGTGCCGCTGAGGGCGGTCAGCAGCAGCAGCGCAAATCTGGGCAGGACGGCGAAGACGTGGTGGACGCTGAATTCACCGAGGCGTAAGCCCAGGTTGACAGACAGCACGATCATCGCTGTATGATCGGATAAAGAGGCAGCCCAGCTCGATCTGGGTTGCCTTGTGGCATTTGGCTGGCGTGGGGTTGAGCGCGCAGAAATAGATTTATTGGAACGAAGATCGGTTCTTGTGGTGTAATTGAAACGGGCTTTAATCGATCTATTCTCTGGATGAGTGATGGCGACAGACTATTATGAACTGCTAGGCGTCGCGCGGGGTGCCAGCAAAGATGACATCAAGCGCGCGTATCGTCAGAAGGCGCGTGAATATCATCCGGATGTCAGCAGCCATCCCGATGCTGAGGCACGCTTCAAAGAGATCAACGAAGCGTACGAAATCCTTTCGGATGATGACAAACGGGCGCGCTATGATCGGTTCGGTCATGCGGGCGTGCAGGGTAACGGCGGATACGGTGGCACAGGTGCAGGGTTCGGCGGCTTTGAGGAAATTTTTGAGGAGTTCTTCAGCAACCTCGGCGGGATGCGCGGCAGCGGCAGCAGCCGCCGGCGCGGGCCACGCCCCGGCGCGGATCGTCGGGTTGAGGTGAGCGTGTCGTTTGAGGAAGCGATCTTCGGCGTCGAGCGCGAGATCGAATTCGAGCGGCAGGAACTCTGCGAGACGTGTCAGGGCAGCGGTGCAGCGCCCGGCAGCGCCCCGACGCGCTGCCCACAGTGCAGCGGTACTGGCGAAGTGCGTCAGGTGCAGCAGACATTCCTGGGGCCGATGGTGCAGGTGGCGACCTGCCCGCGCTGCAATGGGCGCGGCGAAGTGATCGACAACCCGTGCCCGGAATGTCACGGCGCGATGCGGGTGCGCCGCCGGACAAAACTCAGCGTCGAGATCCCGCCTGGTGTGCGCGAAGGCTTGCAAATTCAGATTCGCGGCGAAGGCGATGCGGGTGATAAAGGCGCGCCGAACGGCAACCTCTACGTGCTCATCCACGTTGAAGATCACGAGTTCTTCAAGCGCCGCGAAAACGATGTGATTCTGGACATCAGCGTTAATGTGGCGCAGGCGGCGCTCGGCGACAAGATCAGCATCCCGACGGTTGATGGGCCGGTCGACATGGCGATCCCTGCGGGCACGCAAACGGGCAAGGTTTTCCGGCTGCGTGGCAAGGGGATTCCACGCCTGCGCAGCGACGGATCAAACTCCGGGCGCGGCGATCAGTTGGTTTACATTCAGGTCGAAGTCCCGCAGAAATTGACCGATCATCAGCGGCATTTGTTCGAGCAGTTGGCCGAAACGCTGGGCAGCGATGTGCAGCCGCAGCGCAACGGGAAGGGCTTCTTCGACCGGGTGATGGATTTCTTCACAGGCGAGCAGGCTTGAGGGCGCGATGACCGATACAGCGGCGCACGGGGCCGACCCGGACAAGCCGTCGAGCAAACGGTGGATCGAGGTGGCGCTCACGGTGGATGGTGAGGCCGCCGAAGCCACCGCAGACGTATTGCAGCGCTACGGGTATCAGGGGGTGGCCATTGAGTTCGAGGGCATCCCCGCCGAGCGGCTCGACGATGACGAACTGCCACCGCCCACGCATATGACTGTGCGCGCCTACATCCGTGATGATGAGCGCGCGCCGGAAACCAAAGCACAGCTTGAGGCGGCGCTCGGTCACATGAGCCTGATGTACCCGATGCCGACGCCCGTCTATCGCACGGTCGATGAAGAGGATTGGGCCGAAGCCTGGAAGCAGCACTACAAACCGCTGCGGATTGGGGTGCGCCTGTTGATTCGCCCGGTGTGGGTTGAGATCGCGCGCCGCCCCGACGAGATCGAAATCGCCCTCGATCCGGGGATGGCGTTCGGTACGGGCACCCATCCAACGACGCAGCTCTGCCTGGAAGCGCTCGATGCGCACATTCAGCCCGGCGCGCAGGTCTTTGATCTGGGCACCGGGTCGGGGATTCTGGCGATTGCGGCGGCCAAACTCGGCGCGGCGCATGTCCTGGCGGTGGATAACGACCCGGTGGCTGTCGAAGCGGCGCTGGAGAACGTGGCGCAGAACGACAGCATCGACAAGATCACCGTGCAGGCAGGCAGCCTGGCGAGTGTGGTTGGCTCCGCGCGCCGCTTTGATGTGCTGGTGGCCAACATCCTCGCGCGTGTGATCATTGCGATGTGCGAAGAGCGGTTGGGGGAGGTGATCCGCCCTGGCGGCCTGGGTCTCTTTAGCGGGATCATGGTCACGCAGGCCGATGATGTCGAAGCGGCACTGCGCGCCACTGGTTTAGAGCCGTTCCACCGCCGGGTGCAAGGCGATTGGGTCGTGATTGAGGCACGTCGTCCCGCCGCTGCCTAACTCCTGGCTTTCAACCGGCTTCAACTCGCAACTCACCAGATGACGCAACGCACCGATTTGCGGCGGTTGCTTGAGCAGTGGCCGCCGCTGCCTTTGGGCGCAATATTCAGAAATTCTCCACAAACGCGCACGCGCTCTTGTGTTAGAGTTCAGTTCGATATTTTGCTGCACTAAAAATTCCAGAATACGATCATTGTGTTGCCGATGTGTTGGTTGAGTAGGGGGAACGGATGCCATACACGGTGGAATGGCTGTTGGAAAACCGGG
>JAADYY010000300.1 GCA_010092805.1 Chloroflexota bacterium
ATAGAAATTATCGATTTAGCATTGGAAATTTAGGGTGATACAGGGAGGATTGCTTCATGCCACGAATTATTGATGTCATTCATCACGCCAATGTTGGGAATGAAGAGCTTGTCTGGCGCGAGCCACAGCAAGGCGCAGGCGACTTTCGCATGGGGTCGCAGGTGATCGTCAGTGAGGGGCAGGCGGCTGTCTTTGTGCGCGGCGGCCAAGCGTTGGATGCGCTGGGGCCGGGCCGCCACACACTTTCGGTCGCAAATATCCCTGGCCTGACGGGCCTGTTGGGCCTGGCGACCAACGGGCGAACCCCATTCACCGCCGAATTGTATTTCGTCAACACCCGCGACATGCCGCAGGTGGGCTGGGGCACCAATCCACCGATTGTGATGGAGACGCCGCAGTATGGTGTCGGTGTGGTGCTGCTGCAAACCTTCGGCGTGATCGACATCAACGTTGATGACCCAATGCGTTTCGTGATGCAGTATGGGGTCAACCGCCCGGTGGTGCGGCTGAACGACATCAAGGATCGGTTGCAAAGTATGCTGGTGGGCGAGATCAGCGATTTGATCCTCAATTCTGGCGCGCAGAGCGTCATGGACGCCAACCGCATTCTCAGCGCGTTGGAAGGCGCGATGTTGGCGCAGGTCAACGAAAAATTCCAGGCGCTGGGGCTGTACATCAAGGCGTTTGAGGCCAATCCGTTCCGTGCCAAAGAAGATGTCTCGCTGGAAGAGCTGCGCAACTACGTTAGCTTGGAGACTTACGAGCGGCTTCAACGTCTGGACATCGCGCAGGCGGCGGCAGAGAACCCCGGCGTGGGTGGATCGTTGGCGGGTGCGGGCGTTGGGCTTGGCGTTGGGCAGTCGCTGGGCGCGGCCATGAACCCGGATGTCTCGTCGCTGCAACAACAGCTCGCGCAGCAGCAAATGATGATGCAGCAGATGATGATGAACATGATGAACAATCAGGGTGGGCAGGCACCGCCGCCGCCGTCAGCGCCGGAACCGCCCGCAGCACCCAGTGCCAGTGCGCTGCCCGCCAACCCGCAGACGCGCGAGGAAATCATGGCGCTGCTCGATGCGTTGGATGCGCGGCTGCTCTCCGGTGAGATTTCCGAGGGGGTATACGAGCGACTGGTGGCTAAATGGCAGCAGCGGCTTGATGCGCTGGGTGGTTAACCTGTGAATGTGCTGATCGGGCGGAGGTGAGTGCTGGTTTATCTCACGCCTGATTTCGCATAGTCAACTAAGGCAGAGCGATGGGTTGGATTGTAAAACTATCCCCTTCAACCAACCCATCGGTCGGCGCGATGACCCTAAGTCTTTCGAGCGTGGCCGGATCGTAGAATCCGACGACAAGATCATAGCGCCCTGCGGGGACATCTGCGATGGGCAAGCTGTACACATCGCGAACAACCTCGCCATTTTGCCAGGACTGCGTGTCGACTCGGCCATCCTGCGGAAACTGATCATCCTGTGACCAGAGTGGGCTGCCTGTCGCCGCGTCAGGCGCGCCGATCAAATGCAGGAATATTTTGTAGGAGCGGTCGGCGGTGCGCAGCGGTTGCCAGTAAAGCCGCACAGGAAGATCGCCAGACGGATCGGGCGTCGGCGGGACGTGAACCCCAACCAACTCAACCAGATCACCGAAGACAGCCAGCGGTTCAGTGCTAATCTCATCTGATCTGGCGGCCAAAGGCATGTATTGGCGCACCGGAATCGCGTTCACCTCGGTTGAGCGCACAAGCTGCGCGTGATCCGCGAGCCAGTCCTCGACGATGCCTGCCGATGGCCAGTCCGAAAATGTCTGCGCGACGCGCCAGATACTGTGGTGGGCTGTTAGCCGCTCCGCCAAAATCGCCGCGATTTCAGCACGGCTGTGCGTGGGATTCGCAGGCAGCCGAATGTGATCGCCCGGCAAATCATATTCGGCAAAGTAGAACGTGAAGGCTTCGTCCGCTGCTGCCTGTACCACCAGATCGTCCGGGTGCATCTGCACGCCAAGATAAGCGACGAGTGCTCGCCAATCTGGGGATTTCGCATAGTCAATCTGAGTTTGATAGTTCGAGAGAGAAGTTAAACTTCCCCCCAACAGTCCAACAAACAGGCCAAGCGATACCACCCGCCATGCACGATCACGCCCACCCTGCCGCCACAGTGTGATCACCATGCCCGTTAGTAAAATCATCATCGCAGGTGCAGACACAAGTACATAGCGTGCGGTAAAAATATTGAGTCGCGTCGCAGCAATGCTCAGCAAGATGATCGGCATCACCGTCAGCAAACCGAGCAGAATCGCACTGGACTGCTTTTGCCTCCACATCAGAATCAGACTCAAGGGCAGGGCGATGATCACCAGCCAACCGATGATCTGAAATGAGGGTGTTAAAGTCTCGCCAAAGATGAGCGTTGGAACAATATCCGTGAACAGCACGCCGGGATCAAACCCGCCGGTTGTGCCACCATACCCACTGCTCACCAACAGGCGCTCCTGTAGATACCAGGGTGCCAACAGCAGCGCGATCACCGCTTGCG
>JAADYY010000301.1 GCA_010092805.1 Chloroflexota bacterium
ATGTCTTCCCGCTTATGACAAGTGCATTATACCCGGTCGTTCAAACTGCTGCATCAACTTACGGCGAAATGAGCATATTGTGAACACAGGCACAAAAAACTACCCAATCTTACTGTTTTTGTGGAATACTTGAACGCATGACGACTCAAGTAAATTCTACACACGCGGGAGCGAAGGGCATGGAGAGACAACGGCGACCCAGAATTGTCATCATTGGCGCAGGATTTGGCGGTCTGCACGCAGCGCGGCAGTTTGTGAAGGAAGATGTGGATGTGCTGCTCATTGACCGCAACAACTTTCACACGTTCACACCGCTGCTTTATCAAGTAGCGACCTGCGCGCTCGATTCGGGTGAGATCGCCTATCCCGTGCGCGGCATCTTCCGCGATAAAGCCAATATCTCGTTCCTGATGGGCGAGGTCACGACGATTGACACAAATGCCCAGACCGTGCGGGTACGTGTCAATGGAACGGCCCGGATTGAAACCTACGATAAACTGATCGTTGCCGCGGGCAGCGTCACGAACTTCTTCGGCATGGATACTGTGCAGCAGTATTCGTTTGAACTGAAAGACCTGCGCGATTCGGTGACGCTGCGCAACCACATCCTTAAGCTCTTTGAGAAAGCCGCCTGGGCAGAAGACCCAACTTACCGTCAGGCGCTCTCGACAATTGTTGTGGTCGGTGGTGGCCCCACAGGCATCGAAACGGCGGGCGCGATCCGTGAGCTGTATGCGCATGTGCTCCACAAGGAATATGCCAACACACCGGGGATGCAGCTTGAACCGCGCGTGATCCTCGTCGAGATGACCGACGCGCTGCTGCGCCCGTACCCGCCGAAATTGCAGGCGGCGGCGCTGCGCCAGCTCGAATCGCTGGGTGTGGATGTGCGCTTAAATACCGCGCTGAAAGATGCCGCCAAAGATCACGTCATCCTGGGCGACGACAGCATCATCCCCACCTACACACTAATCTGGTCTGCCGGGGTGAAAGCGGCTCCGGTGGGTGAGTTGCTCAACGTGCCACTGCAGCGCGGCGCGCGTGTGCCTGTCAAACCGACGATGGCGGTCGAAAACCTTGACAATGTCTACGTCGTGGGCGACATGGCGTATCTGGAAGATGAGAACGGGATGCCGTACCCGATGATCATCCCGATTGCTCAGCAACAGGGCATTTTAGCAGCCAAGAACATTCTGCGTGGCTACGCGGGCCAGGAACCAGAACACTTCACATACAGCAGCCGCGGGATCATGGCGACGATTGGCCGCAGCCGCGCCGTCGCCTGGATTTACCACCGCATCCAGCTGACCGGCTATCTGGCTTGGGCCGCCTGGTTGGTGCTGCATCTCGTGGAGCTGATGGGTTTCCGTAACCGCCTCAACGTTCTGATCAACTGGACGTGGAATTACATCACTTACGACCGCTCTGTGCGTCTCATCGAGGAAAACACAATCGACGACCGCGCCGATACCATCGAGAAGCCAGAAGTGTTGCCCGTCGAGGCGGAAGTCGCCTAAATCCAACGACGCGCTTCGCATTCGGTTCCGAGCCGCCCCAGGATAAACATGGGGCGGTTTTTGTTTGTCGAATCAACGCAGAGCCAGCTAGAATAATCATCAGATGACGGACTCATGCAAGCGGAGATAATGCAACGATGGACGCTGAAATGGCGGCAAAGGCGAACACAGGAATGGATGCTGATGCGGAAACGGCGCAGGCCCTTCGGGCGAAACGCGACGCCAAAACGAAACCTCACCTGGAACAATACGCGCCGGTCTGGCTGATCGATGAAAAAATCATCGCCGAAGACGAGGCTGTCCAGTTCAACGCCGTTTTCCAGCATAATCAGTACGGCTGGGTGAACCGCCGCTACCGCTTCGACGGGTTCAACAATGTGCTGTATCACAAAGGCCAGAAGCAGCTGCGTGAAGATGATGTCCTGGATCTGATCACCCAGGAGCCGTACATCGATACAACAGCAGCGGATATCCCCAACGCGTACGGCGGCTGATTCTTCGGCATCACGACCGCATTCGCCGCATATGGACAAAGGCCGGACTCAAGGTTCGGCCTGTTGGGACATGCTTGGCGGGTAACTTACTGCGCCAATAGCATGTAAACGCGGGTATCCTGGCCACCCATGCGGTACTTGTAGGTTTCGTTGCCGCGCAGAAAGTCGAAGACCGAATGCCCGGTTTCGATGGCGGCACGGATGTTGTACGACAGCAGCACGATCCCAGGGCTGAGCTGCGCATAGGCGTTCGGATCGAGGCCGGAATTGTAAACCAGAATCTGGTTGTTATAGTCGAAGTCGCAGTAGGTGGCGGCAGCGGTGCCGTTGACCTTCAGAAAGCTGAGCTTCAGCCAACCCTGCGCCGCCATCAAGGGGAGAATGCACTTAAAGAACGCTAGATTCTTGGGGTCGTTGAGGAATTCGCGTTTTTCGGGGTGGCTAGCGGCCATTAGGTCGAGGAAGCGGTCGAACTCTGCGTTCTGATCGTGTTCCCGCCCCACTATATACCACTCGATGTCGCCTTCACCCTCAGCACGGCGCAGTTTACGCCGAATCTCGCCGCGTTGTTTCTTGTCGAGGCTGTCAAGGTATTCATCCCACGTGCCCGGCAGCTTGATCACCGGGCAGACTTCTTGCAACTCGACCTTGGCATCTAAACCACGTGCCTTGAGCTTGTCGACAAACAACGCATATGTGGGCGAGGTCTCCGGGATGTTACACAGGTTGACACGGTCATAAGCATCGCGGTGGTTCACCAGGAACCCGGCGAATTCATCAAGCACGGCATCGATATGGTCGTGATCGATGATGAGGTCAACGTAATCGGTCACGTCTACGCAACCGATGGTGCGCACCACCGACTCACCTTCTTTCGGCTGGATAAACCAGGGCGCGATGCCGATAAGCCGTCCATCGTCGTCACGGCAGGCGACAACCCATAATTTGCCCGCGTCGTAGGTTTGCCACCACGCCGACTGCCACTCCCACGTACAGAAAATGGCGTCGGTCGCGCTGCGTTTCAGCAGGTCGTTCCACTCAGATGCAAGTTCATCGAACACCTGTGATTGTTCGTACACTGTAAGCTTCACAGTCGGGGATTCTCCGATTCACCGGGCGGATAGGTTGCGTCACTATTATAATCGCATCGCATGGGGTTGTGATAAGCCGCAAATTAAAAAGCCGCCCCGGCGAGCGAAGCGGCTTTCGTAAGCACTATTTGGGTAAGCAAGCCACAAGCTTAAACGGGCTGCTTTTCTTCCTGCTGTTTGTACTCGTAGGCCAGCGATAGCTCAGTATCGACATCAAACAGATGCGCATTGTCCATGTTGATCACGATGCCCATGCGGTTGCCGACACGCGCTTGCGTACGAGGATCGGTGCGGGCGATGAAGGATTTGCCCTTCTCTTCGAGATAAACGATCATCTCGTTACCCATCTGCTCAACGACTTCAACGTTGGCTTGGATGACCGCGGGAACGATACCCGGCGGTTGGTAGTCGGCGTCGTGGATGTCTTCGGGGCGGATGCCGAAGGTCACCGGCTTACCGAGGTGAGCGCTGTACATCTCGCGCTTCGCCGCGGGCACGTTCACCTGGAAGCTCTGCGTCTCGACGAGCAGCTGGCCGTCTTCTTCCTTGAGCGTGGCATCGAAGAAGTTAATCGACGGGCTGCCGATGAAGCCAGCCACAAACACATTGCGGGGGTTGTGGTACAGGTTAAACGGCGTATCCACCTGCTGGAGCTGGCCGGTGCTCAACACCGCGATCCGCGTGCCCATCGTCATCGCTTCCACCTGATCGTGGGTCACGTAGATGAAGGTCGTCCCCAGGCGTTGGTGCAGCTTGCTGATAAACGCACGTGCTTCCACACGCAGCTTCGCGTCCAGGTTCGAGAGCGGTTCGTCCATCAAGAAGACGGCAGGTTCGCGCACAATCGCACGCCCCACCGCCACACGCTGACGCTGACCACCCGAAAGCTGACGCGGACGACGATCCAGCAACATTTCAATGCCGAGGCTCTTGGCAGCGTCACGCACCCGCTGGTCGATGGTGGCTTTGGGAGTCTTGCGCAGACGCAGACCAAACGCCATATTATCATAAACGGACATGTGCGGGTACAGCGCGTAGCTCTGGAACACCATCGCCACATCGCGGTCTTTAGGCGCAACATTGTTGACGACGCGGTCGCCGATCAGGATCTCGCCATCCGAAATTTCTTCCAGCCCAGCCAGCATCCGCAGTGCGGTCGATTTACCGGAACCGGACGGCCCCACCAACACCATAAACTCTTTGTCGACGACGTCGAGGTTCAAATCCTCAACCGCGACTGTGTTGCCGCTGTAGCGCTTCCAAACGTTGCGAAAGGTCACACTTGCCACGAACTCACCTCCACGAGAAACAATTTGTCCATAACTTTTGGACTTTTGACGAACACTTGTAGAAGTTGCACAAAGAAATTGCTTTGCTGCAAAATGCATATCTGTAGGAGAATTATAGTTGCGATTGCGCATTTTGCAAAGATTTGCTGGCCCTAATTTGCCAGGGAAAGCTGACCATGACTCAGGACATCAATGCCGAAGTCATCGCTATCGGCACCGAAATTTTGTTGGGCGAGATCACCGATACCAACTCCGTATTCATCGCCCGCACCCTGCGGGATATCGGCGTCAATCTCTACTACATGACTTCCGTCGGTGACAACCAGGGGCGGATTGCGTCGGCCATTCAGTTGGCGCTGGGCCGTGCCCAAGTCGTCATCACCTGTGGCGGTCTGGGGCCAACCGTCGATGATGTGACCCGGCAGTCGGTCGCTGACGCTACCGCGCACGAACTGGTCTTTCACCAGGAACTTCTGGATACCATCGCTGAACGCTTCGCTGGCTTCCGCGTCAAGATGACGGAGAACAACCGTCGCCAGGCCTTTGTGCCAGCCGGCGCGGTGATCGTCGAAAATCCGGTCGGTACCGCACCCGCCTTTATCGTGGAGGTGGAGGCGCACGTCGAAACTCATGACACACCGCTCAAAGGCCAGGTCGTGATCAGCTTGCCCGGCGTGCCGCGCGAGATGAAGTACCTTCTCATCGAAGCGATTGTGCCGTACCTGCGCGATAAATATGACCTGGGTGGCAAGATCATCAAGGCGCGCACACTGCGCACCGCCGGCATTGGTGAAAGCGCCCTCGATGAGTTGATCGGCCCGGAACTGCTGCAAGCCAGCAACCCAACCGTCGGCCTGGCGGCCCACAGCGGCCAGGTTGATATTCGGATCACCGCGAAGGGTGAAAACGAGATGATCGTCAATGAGATGATCGCTTCGGTCGAGGCGCAGCTCCGTGAGCAGATTGGGCGCTTCATCTACGGCGTGGATGACGATGTGATTGAACAAGCGCTGATCGACTCGCTGCGCGAGCAAGACGCAACGCTCGGCGTCAGTGAGGTAGGGATTGAGCCGGTGATCAGTGAGCGGTTGAAAACGGTCGCGGGCGGCGAAGCCGTCCTGCACATCGTCGATCCGCACGCGGCTGCACAGGTGCTGTGTGATGTGCTCGAGATGCCGGAAAAAACACCCCCGCGCCAACTCGCGGAACGCTGCGCCCAGCGTCTCACCCAGGAGTTCGGCGCGACGGTCGGTATCGCCGTGATCAGCCGGCCAGATCTGCGCGAAGACCGCGCCGACAAAGACGAAGTCAGCGTGATTGCGGTGTATGCCAATGGCAAAATGCGGTCGCGGGTGTACGGGTTCGGGGGCGCAACCGATACGGCCAAGATTTGGACTGGGAATTGGGCATTGTCGATGGCCTGGCGGATGCTCCACGACAGCGAGTTGTAGTCCCGATGATCAGCAACGCATTCGCCGAAAAACTCAGCAAGACTCAGGCTGCACGCCAAACAGATCGCGCGCTGCTGATGCGGCCCCGGCTCGCCCAGATGCCGCTGCCGATGCAGCGTTATGATGATCCGTTTTTGCCGTTCAGCAAAGCGATCATCGCAGCCACGCGCGATAATATCTGCGCCTACGTCTTTGATTTCGCGGCCTACCTTGCGCTGGGCGCTGCTGGGGCCGTCGCGTTGGAACGCAGTATCGCTTATGCCGGAGCGGACGGCGAGACGATCACGGTGCTGCATGGCCCATTTGCACACACCGGTTACGCCGAAGCTGTGGGCAAGCATGCTTTCAACGCCGATGCGGTGACTGTCACCGACGCCGCGCTCAGCGAAGGGTTTCTGCGGGAAGTGGGCGGCGTGTTTGTGCTGTCGGATCGGGCGGGCGCTGCGCCGGATCATCTGGACAGCATCAGTGTGTTTGATCAGTCAAATGCTCGCCTCACATTGGCAATGCCGGAGCGTACTATCGTGATCCGCATACTGGGGGATCCGGTGCTGTACGCAGGGCAGGGTGATGACTTCGCCGAGCAAGCCCGCCGAGCACTGGAGGCGACGCAGTGATGGATACGCTCACACGACTGATTGTAGAGGCTGGGCTGCTCCAATTCGGGCGTTTCCAGCGCGGCGATGATGTGCAGCCGTTGCAAACGCATCTGGAGATGCTGGCGTCGTATCCTGACGTGCTCCGCTATGCGGCTGAACGCGCGGTTGCGCTGCTCACTGACATACCCTGTGATCGGCTGCTGTGTACCCGTGATGCGGTGCCGTTTGGCGTTGCGGTGGGTTTGCAGACAAACCTCCCGCTGGTATCCAGCCAAGGCGATCCATCCGCGATTGTCGATGATCTGGTGGGGGCGTATGACATCGGCCATCAAACAGCGCTGCTGACAACCGCCACCGCCCACAGCACGGATCTAACTGCCTTGATCAGCGGTGCGCGGCGTGTTGGGCTGGCGGTCAGCAGCGTGATCGCGATCATCAGCATCGATGATGGGGCGTTGCCAGAGTCGGTTGAAGAGCAGCCGCTGCTGCGCATGACCCAGATCCTGGACGATTTGGTGTCGTCGGGCGATCTGCCTGCTGGCCATGCGCAGACCGTGCGCCAATGGCTGGCGCGGCGGCGCGCTGCTTACTGATCGTCGCCGAGACTGAGCAGCGCCATGAAAGCTTCCTGGGGCACTTCCACAGAGCCGATCATCTTCATGCGGCGCTTACCTTTTTTCTGCTTTTCGAGCAGCTTGCGCTTGCGGGTTACATCGCCGCCGTAACATTTGGCGAGCACATCTTTACGCATCGCCTTGACATCGGCGCGCGAGATGACTTTCTTGCCAATCGACGCCTGAATCGGCACCGCGAACATCTGGCGCGGGATGAGATCTTTCAGCTTGGTGACCAGCTTCTGGCCTTTATGGTAGGCGTCGTCACGGTGAACGATGATCGCTAACGCATCCACCGGTTCCGCATTCACCAGGATGTCGAGCTTCACCAAATCTGCCGCCTGATATTCATCGAAACTGTAATCGAGGCTCGCATACCCGCGTGTGATGCTCTTGAGGCGGTCATAAAAATCGATGATCAACTCGGAGAGGGGAATGCGATAGTTGAGGATCACGCGCGTCGTGTCGATGTATTCGGTAGTGACATATTCGCCGCGCTTCTTGGTGATCATCTCCATAAGTGGGCCGATGAAGTCGCTGGGCGTGTAAATCTGAATATTCATCCAGGGTTCACGAATTTCATCGATCACGCTTGGGTCGGGCAGCAGCGCCGGGCTGTCGATGGTCAGAGTCTCGCCATCGCGCTTGACGATTTGATACTCCACGCTCGGCGCAGTCGCCAGAATGTCGAGTTCGTATTCGCGCTCAAGCCGCTCCTGCACAATGTCCATGTGGAACAAGCCCAGGAACCCGACGCGGAAACCAAAATTCAGCGCCTGCGAGGTTTCCGGCTCGAAGACGAGCGCGGCATCGTTCAGTTGCAGCTTTTCAAGCGCATCGCGCAACTGCGGGTAATCGTCATTGTCGGTAGGGTAGAAGCCAGCGAACACCATTGGCTTGGCCTGTTCGTAGCCGGGCAACCGATCCACCGCGCCGTCTGCTGCCAGCGTGATCGTGTCGCCGACGCGGCATTCGCGCACCGTTTTGAAGCCTGTGGCGATGTAACCCACATCCCCAGCATGCAGCGTCTCAAATTTGCGCATAGCCGGGGTGAACACGCCGATCTCGACCGGCTCGAATTTCGCGCCCGTCGCCATCAGCTTGAGTAGATCATTTTTATGGATGCTGCCGTCAACGACGCGCACATACGCGATCACGCCTTTATAGGCGTCATAATGCGAGTCAAACACCAGTGCGCGCAGCGGGGCTGACTCGTCGCCGCTGGGCGGCGGCACCCGCTCGATCACGGTTTCGAGCACCTCCGGCACACCCAGCCCCTGTTTGGCCGAGATTCTGAGGATGTCCTCATTAGGGATACCGAGGAGATTCTCAACCTCATCGGCAATTTCGTCGGGGCGAGCAGCCGGCAGATCAATTTTGTTGACCACCGGGATGATCTCCAGATCCTGCTCCAGCGCCAGATAGACGTTGGCCAGCGTCTGCGCCTCAATGCCCTGGCTGGCATCGACGACGAGCACCGCGCCTTCACAGGCTTGCAGTGCACGGCTGACTTCATAGCCAAAATCGACGTGGCCGGGGGTGTCGATGAGGTTGATGATGTATTCGACGCCGTTCTTGGCCGTATACGCCATCCGCACCGCCGACGCCTTGATCGTCACGCCGCGCTCGCGCTCCAAATCCATATCATCTAAGAGTTGTTCCTGCATATCGCGCTGACTGACCGTGTTGGTGAGCTGAAGCATCCGGTCGGCCAGCGTGCTCTTGCGATGATCGATATGCGCAATGATCGAAAAATTCCGAATACGCTCTTGTGTCATTTCAGTTACCAGCTCAGTATCTTGACCTGATATGAAGTATAGCATAGGCGGGGCGAAATCAAAGCGCGGCTTGGATGAGTTGTTCAACAGTCAAGGGCGGCGATGCGGTGTCTGTGTTTGTAAGGAAAGCGTCGGTGCGGCTCGCTGACCACCCCAGCCATGCCAGGAACTCAATGTTGCCCTTCGGCCCGGTGAGTGGTGAGCGAATCAACCCCTTGACCGCAAACCCCTGCTCGCTGGCATACGTCAAAATGTCGTTTAGCACCCGCTGATGGACACGCGCATCCCGCACAACCCCACCTTTGCCCACATCCTGCGGCCCGGCCTCAAACTGCGGCTTGATCAGGGGCATGATCGCGGCCTGTGGTTTGAGCCAGCGCTGAAGCACGGGCAGCAGCAGCCGCAGCGAAATGAATGACGCATCAACCGTGACCAGATCAACCAATTCGGGCAGCGCCGCAACGTAGCGGGCGTTGGTGCGCTCCATGGGAATCACGCGCGCATCCTGGCGGAGGGTATGCGCTAACTGACCGTACCCCACATCAATGGCGTAAACGCGCGCCGCGCCATGTTGCAGCAGACAATCGGTGAAACCGCCCGTGCTTGCCCCCACATCCGCGCAGATTGCGGCGTTGACATCAATGGGGAAGGCTGCTAACGCCCCGGCGAGCTTTTCGCCGCCGCGGCTCACAAAGCGCGGCTTTGCCTTGACCGTCACCTGCGCGTCCGCGTCGATGCGTGTCCCCGGCTTATCGACCCGCTCCCCATCAACCAGCACTTCGCCCGCCATGATCATAGCGCGCGCTTTTTCTCGGCTGGGGGCCAGACCACTTTCGAAGACTTGCACATCAAGCCGCTGCTTGGCCACCATCAACCTCGCGTGAGATACACTTCAAGCTCAACGGGATCATCATCAGCAGCGACGACAATGCCATCAGCGGCGATGGGCAGGTACCCCTCGGCAATGATCACGACACTGTACGGCGCGCCCGGTTGCAACGGACGATCAAGCTGAAAGCGCCCACTGCGATCCGTCACCGCCAGCGCGTACACCTGCTCCTGATCCCACTGCTCGGTGAATTCAGATGCGTTGAAATCCTCACTGACGAGCACAAATGTCACCCCCGCGATGCCACTGCGACTTTGTGCATCGAGGATCTGTCCGCTGAGCGGGATGCCCCCGGCTTCGGCAAATCGATCAATGGGCAGCTGGCCGATGCCGATAGGCGCGGCGACAATCGCATCGAAGCGGCGGCCCGCCATCAGCAGTTCCACCGTGTACGTACCGTCGGAGATGCCGCCTGGGCTGGTGAGCCGCACCAGGAAATTCTCACCGCTTTCGGCGGCCCCCCAGGGCATGGTCTGTTGGTAAAAGCTTTCGCCGTCAACCGTCCAGCGCATCGTCCAGGGGGTGCCAGGTGCGATTTGTTCCCAATCGAACACAGCGTAGATCGTCTCGACGCCAGACGAATAACTTGAGATAGGCGGGGCGGTGCGCGCTTCCGCATCGGAGGCGGCGGTGGTGAAGTGTAAATCGGAGAAGATGCGGGTTGCGCTGCTGAGTTGTGCGCCCGCTACCGTGAAATCCGACGTTGCGGAAAGACGATCCTCAATGTACAACTCCAGGCGATAGACGCCAGGCAGTAACCCGCCAGGATTCTCGACACTGATGACTTTGGTTTCCGCTACGCCATCTGTCCAGACAGTCTCCGGCGGCGTGCGGAAGACCTCCGCACCTTGAAAATACCAGACTGCCGTCCAACGCAGTCCGTTGGTCATGCTGCGCGCCAAAAACTTCGCGTAGACGATGCCGCCGGTACCCACCACCAGCCCATTGCCCGTCAGGTTACCATTGGCATCGATATTGTTTCCGAACAGAATGTCGCTGAACTGCGGCGAGGGATCCTGCCCCCCGCCAATGAGTAGGACAATCGGTGCAGCAGCGCTGATCCCATCGATGAACAAGGTGAAAATGTAGGTGCCATTAGGCCACACCGGTTGATCGGCGCTGCCGCCAATGTGCCAGAGACCGCTGGTGCCGCCGCTCCAACGCACAGGTGACAACCCAAACACATCGCGGGGGATGCCATCCACTGTGACGCGCAGCTCGTAAACCGTCTCCGGCGTCATGTTGTCGTAATCAAAGAAGAGATAAACACTCGTTGTCCCAGTCGGCATTCGCTGCACCACATCCAGCGGCATCCCATCACGCTCCGACGAGGCAAAAAACAGACGGCTGAAGCTTGGCGGAGCAGCTGCACGCGCTGGTGCGCGCGTCGGTGTGACAATGGCTAGATCCAGGCCGAGTGTGGCCGCCCGCAGCAGCGGGCGCGCGAAGTTTGAGGGGCGCAAGACATTGATGACCCCACCAATGGGGACGCAGCTATCGGTTGTGTCGATCAGACCGTCGCTGTTCGTATCCTGCAAGGGCAGACAGGCTGCCTCAGGGGATGCACGAGTGATCGGCGCGGTTGTCGGGATGCCGATGAGACGCCCTGCCTGATCGTAAGCGCCACCGCCAGACATGGTTCCCAGAATCGATCCGCCCGTTTTGATCCAGGATTTGCTGCCGCCGCTTGGCTCAGCAGTAAACCCACGTACCGTCTCGGTGACGAGGGTCACCGGATCGTCGCCGATGCCGGGATAACCGGCGATGGTCAAGGTTTCGTCGAGCGGCACCTCGTCGGAGTTGCCCAGCTCGACGAAGGGCAGCCCCAGACTGCCCACTGGCAGCAGGCGGCCATCCACCTGCCGGGTGATGCGCAGCAGCGCCAGATCCAGACCCGGATCGGCCTGGATGACTTCGGCGCGGAAACGTGGAATGGGCGGCTCACCGGGAAAGACGGTCAGCCCAATGATTAGCACATCGCCGGGGCAATTGGCGTTCGGCACCGTGTTATGCGCGTTGGTGAGCAGCAAACCGTCACGGCTGACCAACGTCCCCGAACCGATACACGTAATGATCAGATCATCGTCTACAGAGCGGGCTTGCATCACAAAGACGGTAGCACGTTGGATGCGGTCGAGATCGAGAGCGGCCTGGCTGTGAACAGGCTCTGCTGCGGTGCCGAGCGTTACCAGCACCAACAGAACAACAAGGCCGACACTAAAATTCCAGCGTACCGAGAAAACGTTCAAAAATGGGGAGCGTTTGTTCATATTGGCTCACTTCCGAAAGAAATGTGATGATGATCGCCTGATCACCTTCGACGGTCAGAATGTCCAACCCTTCGATGACAGTGGGCAGGCTCTGTAGGTAGGGATTCAACTCGCTCTGCACATAGGTGTAGGTCATGGCGGTCGCTTCCACTTCGTTGGGCAGCATAAATGGTTCCGTGTTGATGACCCCATAAGCTGCCAGCGTCTGCGACCGATCAAGCGTGAGGCTGTCAACCAGATTACGGACGGTTGTGTTGCGCGCAATCGGGCGTGTGGCGACCTGAATAGTCGTCTTAAACCCGATGCGCGTCATGTCGCGGACACGAAAAATGTAATCGCCATCTGTATCGATCAGCCATCTTTGCGGATACTGCGCGCGAATCCCGGCCTCGACGTTGGTGTAAACGGCACTGGCGTTGAGCGCAGCATCACGCAGATTGATCCCGATCACTACGGCGACCAGCGCGTACAGCAGCACAAAGTAGTGGCTCCACCGCTGGCGCTGTGTCAATTCGTTTTGTGGTTCGCCGATCTCGACAACAGTCATGGATTAGACCTCACGGGTGGCTTGCGCTTCACGGGCACGTCGTTCGGCGTTGGCATAGAGGAAAGCGACCACCACCACTACACCCACCGCCGCCGCCGCCGACAGTCCCAACCCCAGAAGCGGGCTGGGCGCGCTGACTTGCAGGCTGAAAACGTCCAAATTGAAGAAAAAGTCGGCGTTGACCAAGCCAGCGCGCAGCGGGATGAGCGCACCATTCACCAGAGCGGCCAGCGCGATCGTGATCGTCAGCAAAAATGCGGTGGGGTTGCCGAAGCGCACCTCGGCGAAGCCGTAGCTGACGATGATGCTGCCCGCCAGATTGGCCGTCAGCGTGTCAAAGATGTAAAGCGCCGCTGCATCAAGCGGCACAGCATTCGTCAGCACAAACTGAAAGTTGATCACCGTCGCATACCCGATGGCCCCGGCAATCCCGTAAGCCACCGCGTCGACGCGTGTGCGAAAATAATCTGGCCACACGATGTAGCGCACGACAAGGTACTTGAGAAATTCCTGCACAATCCCAACGGTGAAAGTATAACCAACGATGCGATCTACGGCGCTGGCGAGGGACAGCCAACGATTCGGTTGAAAGACACCGTCGATTAGCGGCAGCCCGACCGCATTTGCGACCAAGGCACTCACGATCAGCACCGCGAGTAAGCGGCGGCGCGGTTCAGGGACGCGCTGCTCGGCACCTAGCGCGAAGATCAGCCACAGGAAGAGCGGCAGAGCCAACAGCCCCAGCGTGATTGATGTATTGAGGGAAGCTGGGGGCACGAAGCCCACAAAGTTGATTGCCGCGTAGGTACCAACCGTGATCACGAACCACCCACCCGCTTGGAGCGCAAGACTCGGCCAGACCCGGTGATACGGATAGATCACCTCTTCTTCTGGCGGTGTGATGAAGCTCGACCCGGACGTGCGCACCACCCTGTACCTCTTTCAACTTCCGCCCCATGTCCTCTATAATAGCGATCCTATCGCACAGCTTGAAACCCGGAAAGGCCAAACATGCTGCAATCGACTCCCCGGCGCAGTTGGCGTGTTGGGCACTGCCTGCTGGTGTTGTCCACCATACTGATGGCTGCCGCGTGTTCACCAGCGAGCCAATCGCAGCAGCAGCCCACAGCGCGCAACCGCATTGTGTACGGGCTGACGCTCCAGCCCAGCGGCTTTGACCCCCACATTCATGCCTCTGCGGAATTGGGTATCCCGCTGCGGCAGGTGTATGACACGCTCGTGTACCGCGATCCGCAGACACAGGTGTTTGTCCCTGGGTTGGCGACAGAATGGGCGATCTCGCCCGACGGCCTGACCTACACGTTTCGCCTGCGCGCGGGGATCACATTCCACGATGGCACGCCTTTCAACGCGGAAGCCGTCGCTGCCAATTTGGATCGGATCATGAATCCGGACACCGCATCGCAGCGCGCGGCGTTTCTGCTTGGCCCCTACCTCGGCTATGAGATCGTGGATGAATTGACCATCCGGCTGATCCTCAGCAGCCCGTACAGCCCATTGCTGGATGCGTTGAGCCAGGTCTATTTGGGTATTGCCAGCCCAGCGGCGTTGGGCCAGTTTTCCAACCAGCGCTACCAGTTCAACCAGGTGGGCACCGGGCCGTTCGCGTTCGTCGAGTATGTGCCCGGTGATCGCCTTGTGATCCGCCGCTACGAGGATTATGCCTGGGGGCCGCCGTTCTATGATCTGCCGGGCCTACTCTCGGTGGATGAAGTCGAGTTCCGCTTCTTCACCGAACCTGCGACCCGCGCAACCGCCTTGGAGAGCGGCGAGGCCGACATCATGGGCGAACTCAGCCCGATTGATGCCAGTTTTCTGACGGCGAACAGCGCGATCCAGATCTTGCCCGTCGCCGCGCCCGGCCAACCGCTGCAATTTCTCATGAATACGCAGCGCTTCCCCACCGATGATCTGCGTGTGCGCCAGGCATTGATCATGGCGACCAACCGCGAAGCGATCATCGATGCCGTCTTTCGCCGCTTTTCGCCGCTGGCTTGGGGGCCGTTGTCGCGGAATATGGTTTATGCGTACCGCGAGCTGCAAGATCTTTACAGCTTCGATCCGGCGCAGGCGCGCACGCTGCTTGAAGCTGCCGGGCTGCAAGATGCCGACGAGAACGGGTTTCTCGACTTGAATGGGGTGGAAATTGAGGTGAACATCGTCGCGCCGTCATGGGGGATGATCCCAGAAGTTGCGCAGCTTCTGCAAGATCAGTGGCGCGATGCCGGGCTGCGTGTGGTGATCGACCCGGTGCCTAGCTTGAATCTGCTGCTGGAGGCTGTTGCCAGCGGCGAATACAATCTCGTTGCATTCTATGAATTTGGCCTTGACCCGGTGTTTTTGAACCGCTATTTCATCAGCAGTGCGCCCAACAATTGGTTGGGCTACGCCAACTCGGCATTGGACGAACTGCTGATCCAGGCGACACAAATTGTCGACCCGAATGAACGGTTTGTCCGTTATGCGCAGGCACAGCAGATCATCATGCAGGATGCGCTGATTCTCCCCATCCGCGATTACGTCAATCTCAACGGCGCACGCACATCGATTCAGAATTTGAGTTTTGACGCCTACGGCTGGTTCCCGATCCTCAACAACGTCATCGTCAATCCCAACTGAACCCAGTGGATCTCATGGCGCTCTTGCGGCAGGTCGGTGCAGCCATGTTGACGCTGTGGGCAGCCGTCACGCTGGCATTCTTCGCGCTGCGGCTGCTGCCCGGTGATGCGATCCAAGCGCAGTTGCTCAGGAGTGGGGCGAGTGCAGCGGTGATCGAGCAGCGCCGCGCCGCGCTTGGCCTGACCGATCCGTTGGCAACGCAGTACCTGCATTATTTGGCGGGCGTGCTGCGGGGCGATCTGGGTGTATCGCTGATCGACGGGCAGCCGGTCGCAGCGATTTTGGCCCGCCAGCTTGGCCCGACACTTGCGCTGGCCGGGTCGGCGCTGCTGATCGCGATTGGTATCGGCGTTATATTGGGCGTGACCGCCGCACAGGAGCGCGGTGGGAGCGCGGTCGTCGCGCGTTTGCTGGTTGATCTGGCGCTGAGCACACCGCTCTATTGGACGGGCATCCTGGCGATCTTCGTCTTCGCGCTCTGGCTCGACTTGCTGCCGGCATCCGGTGCGGGGCGGCTTGATCAGCTGGTGCTGCCGGCGGCGGTGTTAGGGTTTCACACCGCCGGCTCCATCGCCCGCGTCACCCAGGCGAATGTCCGCGCTGTGATGGTGGCGCGCTTTGTCACGACCGCGCGAGCCAAAGGGCTGACCCGTGCCGTGATTTTGCGGCGGCACATCCTGCGTGTGAGCCTGCCCCCTGTGCTCGCGGTGATCGCGCTGCAGGCGGGTTTTCTGCTCAGCGGCACCGTGATCACGGAGAGCCTGTTCGTTCGCCCAGGGATCGGTCAGGTATTGCTGACGGCGGTACTGCGCCAGGATTACCCGGTGGTGCAGGGAGTCGCGGTGTGGTCGGCACTCGCCTACACATTGGTGAGTCTGCTGGCGGATGCCGGGCAGCGCCTGCTTGACCCACGCGTGCGCGCTTTCCGCTGATGCGTCTGCTCTTGCTGATCGCGGCGTTGGCGCTGCTCGCACCCATGCTGGCACCTTACGACCCACTGCGCACCGATCCGGCTGTGCAATTGCAGCCACCCGGCGCGGCGCACGCTTTGGGTACAGATTTGCTGGGCCGGGATGTCTTCAGCCGCCTTCTGTTCGGCGCGCAACGGACGCTGCTGCTCGCGGTGCTGGCGACGACCATCGCGGTGCTCCCCGGCGCGTTGATCGGGCTGGGGGCTGGTTCGGCGTCGCCCAATCTGGATCGGCTCATCGGTGTGTTGATCGATGCGGTGCTGGCTTTCCCTGGCTTGATGCTTGCGTTGGTCGTCGTGACGCTGCTTGGCAGTTCCGCCGAGTCGGTGGCGCTGGCGACCGGCATCAGCCAACTGGCACCGGTGGCGCGCGTCGTCCGCGCCGCGACCATCAGCGTGCGCGGCGAACCGTTCATCGAAGCGGCAGCGGGGCTGGGGGCTGGTTCGGCCCACGTGATCAGTAGGCATCTGCTGCCGAACATCGCGCCGACGCTGCTGGTGTATACGGGGGTGGTGTGCAGCTACAGCATTCTCAACAACGCGGCGCTGAGTTTTCTCGGCTTGGGCGGCGTGCCGGGCGCACCGGATTGGGGCGTGATGCTCAGCGAAGGGCGGCAGGCGTTCCGGGTCGCGCCCTGGATCGCCCTTGCGCCGGGCGTGGCAATCACCGCGACGATCATCATGCTCAACCGCGCTGTAGATCAACTGGATAGGGTGCTCAGTCGGCGCTGATGCGGGTGCCGGGTGCCGCCGAGCCAAGCAGGGTCGCTTGGAGGAGGCCGGGCACCAGCCCGCTGCAAATTCGGATGGTCAGGCGGGGTTCCGCCTGCACCAGCGCGACCATATCGCGGACTTTGGTCGCCATCCCGCCTGTCACATCGGTACCCGCCGATCCGCCGAGGGCGCGCTCAACCTGCGGCAGTGCCTGCGGGGTGATACTTGGGATGACTTGCCCCGCCTGATCGTAGACGCCATCCACTTCACCCAGCAGCATGATCTCATCCGCCGGGATATGTCGCGCAAGATAGAAAAAAACTGTCTCGGTCGAGATGATGGTGCCACCGCGCACCTCGTCAAGCGCCACATCGCCATACACCAGCGGCACCACGCCATGATCAAGCAGGGCCTGAAGCGGTTCCGTCGCCATCCGCACAATCACACCAGCGCGGCTCACCGCAGAGGCCGAAGGCTGCATCCGCATGACTGGCACCCCGGCATCAAGCAGCGCCTGCGCCACCAGTTGGTTGAGTTCGGCGGCGACCGTTGCGACATGCGCGAATCCGCGCCATTCATCGGGCGAATCCACGCCATTCACCGTGCCGTAGCGTTCGGCGACAAAGTGCCCAAATGATCCGCTGCCATGCCCGATGAGCAGGCGCAGATCCGGGCGTGCGCTCAAGGCAGCCTGAATCTCAGCCGCTAACCGCGCGGCGACATCGGCGCGAAAGCTGTTTTCAACGCGCTTGTCGGTGAGCAGCGATCCGCCAAGTTTGATAAATGTGAGCATGACAGCGCCTCCGGTCGTTCAGCGGATGGTGGTCGGGAATACGCGCACGGCACCCGCAGCGCGCAGCGCCGCCCCGACCTGCTGCTGTGTCTCCGGCGCGACGAGGGCGATCATGTTGCCGCCGCGCCCACCGCCGGAGAGCTTCGCGCCGAGGGCACCTGCCTCTGTTGCGGCACCCACCAACCGATCAAGCTCTGGTGAGCTTACCGTCAGGACTTGCAGCAGGGTGTGATTTTGCGACATCAGCGCGCCGACGGTCTGGCTGTCGCCAGCCGCAATAGCGTCCCGCGCTGAACGGACCAGCGCTCCGATCTCATCAAGCAGCGGTTGTATACGGGACGAATCGGAGTCGAACAACTTGCGGACATCGCCGACAGCCTCGCGAGTCGAGGCCTTCTGGCCCGTATCGCCGATCAGCAAGTGCAGCGGCGCGCCCACATCAATCGGTTCAATCGGCTGCTCGCGCACAAAGTAGATCGGGCGCTCATAAACGATCACCGTGTTGTCGATGCCGCTGGGCGTGCCGTGATGGATCTTTTCGATTTCATAGACGAGTGTGTTCAAGGCGTCGTCGTCGAGTGTCCGGTTGAGTGAGGCCGCCAGCGCGCGGGCGAAGGCCGCCGCAAAGGCCGCTCCGCTGCCCATCCCACTGGCAATCGGGATTTGCGAGTCGATGGCAACGGTCACATCCGGCGCATGTGTCGCGCCGATGCGTTGAAGCACGAGCTTCGTGGTCAAGCTGAGCGCATCATCGACACGCTCAGGCAGATCGCCAGGCAGTTGAATGTCGAGGTCTTCGGCTGTGACGCGCAACCCCTGTCCCGGCGGATCGTTGGGTTGAAATGTGGCGAACACCCGCAAATCGGTCACCGGGACAGCAATCGCAGGCTGCCCGTAGACGACGGCATGTTCGCCGAACAGGATGATTTTGGCCGGGGCGCTGACCGAGTTTGTCATGCGCAGCTCAACTAGCCCCACGCTACAGCATACCAGGTAAGTAAAGGATAGCGATGAATGTCAGCCCCCACAAGAGAATCGCAATTTGCAGCGGGCGATCACGCAGCAAGACTTCATCGGGGGCGCTGCCTTCCCCCTGGACATGAATCAGATACAGGTAGCGGAACAGCGCGTACAGCACAAACGGCACGGTGATCAGCGCCAGATTAGTGCCTGCCAGCAGAATCGATGGGGTCTCGATGGTGTACAGCAGGTAGGCGATAAAGGTACTTGTGGTCACGAGGCGCAGCATGTCGTCAAGCAACGGCAGGTTATAGTTTTCAAGCGCTTTGCGCACGCTGCTCGCATTGCCGTTGTTGAACTCTAGGAGTTCTTGGCGGCGCTTGCCAACCGCCAGAAACAGCGACAGCAGCGCTGAACACGCGTACAGCCAGGGCGAAAACGCCTGCACCGAGATCACGAGCACGCCCGCCGCCACCCGCAGCACAAACCCAGCCGTGATCGTCATGACATCCAGGATGGCGATGTTCTTCAGCACAAAGCTGTAGAGCAACTGCAGTACCAAATATGCGATCAGCACCACCGCAAACGCGCGGCTGTACAGCAGCGCTGTGCCGATGGCGACGATGGGAATGATAATCGCTGCGCCAATTGCCAAGGGGATGGGCAGTTGGCCGGAGGGAATGGCGCGCAGCCGTTTTTTCGGGTGCTGACGGTCGCGCTCAATATCGACCAGATCATTGACAATGTAAATGGAGCCAACCAGCAGGCACAGCAGCACAAAACTCAGCGTGACTGTCAGGAAAGCATTGGGGTTGAAGAGCTGACCATCGAAGACCAACCCGGCGTATATGACGACATTTTTCGTCCACTGTTTGGGGCGCATGGTGCGCACCAGACCGATGAGCGGTTGCACAACTTTCTCCGCGACGTTCGTTGAAGTATCGAAGTATGCCACTCGAATTACACCTTCACAATTGCAAAATATGAATCATCCGCATTGTTACTATAATAAAGGCTTTCGGACACAGTTTGGATGTGAGGAATTGTGATGGAATCCAACCGTCAAGCCACTGCGCGTGCCCATCCGAATATCGCCTTCATCAAATATTGGGGCAATATCGACGACGATCTGCGGCTGCCTGCGAATCCGTCGCTGAGCATGAACCTCGACGGGCTGCACGCGGAGACGACCGTCACCTGGCGCGATGATCTCGCGGCGGATCAGCTCACGCTGCACGGCCAAGTTGAGGGCGGCGCGGCCTTGGAGCGCGTCTCGACACACCTTGAGCGACTGCGTGAGCGCTTGGGCCTGCGCAATCACGCCGACGTTGTTTCGACGAATAACTTTCCAATGGGCGCGGGGATCGCGTCTTCGGCGGCGGCGTTTGCCGCTTTGACGGTCGCGGCTGTGGGCGCGGCGGGCGCAGCGATCTCAGAGCGCGAGTTGACAACACTTGCCCGGCTGGGGTCTGGATCGGCGTCGCGTTCTGTGCCGGGTGGTTTTGTCGCGTGGCGGATGAGCGCGACGCACACCGACTCGTATGCCGAAAGCATCGCACCGCCAGATCACTGGGATCTGGTCGATGTGATCGCTGTGGTGAGTCAGGCGCACAAAGCCGTCGGCTCGACACAAGGGCATCGTTCCGCCGCTACCAGCGATTTGCAAGCGGCGCGGGTCGCCGGGGCAGAAGCGCGCCTGGCTCAATGCCAGCAAGCGATTCTTTCACGCGATTTTGCAGCCCTGGCGGATGTCGTTGAGCACGACAGCAACTTGATGCACGCCATCATGATGACCAGCCGCCCGCCGCTGTTTTATTGGCTGCCGCCAACGCTGACGATCATGGCGGCGGTGCGCGCGTGGCGCACAGAGGGCCTGCAAGTCTGCTACACGCTGGATGCCGGCCCGAACGTCCATTGTATTTGTGTTAGATCTGACGCGGAGCGGGTAAGCGAAAGGTTACGCGCACTTTCTGGAGTCGTAGATGTGCGTGTGGCCGCGCCCGGAGCGGGTGCGGTGATTGTACGCAGCAGCTAAGCATCGACTTAACACTTGATGAATGGGCCGCCTTGCTGAGCGCTCACGACTTGATCACGATTGAGAGACGGCACTATAATGGCCGTATCGCACAACTACATATCCCTCTAAAAAGGTAATCGGTAATGTTTGATTTCCTCCTGGGCAATGACGCATTGTCGACAATCTTTGCGTTCATCCTGGTCCTTATTCCCGCAGTCTTCATCCATGAGTTGGGTCATTTTCTGGCGGCAAAGGCGGTTGGCATCACCATCCTGGAGTTCGGGATTGGGTTCCCCCCGCGCCTGGTGCGTCTCTTCACCTACAGAGGCACGGAATACACGCTTAACTGGCTGCCGCTGGGCGGCTTTGTGCGCCCGCTGGGCGAGGATTTCGTGCGGCCCAACGAAAACGAGGAGGCCCACGACCGCGAGGAAGCGCGGCAGCGCGGCGTCGAAAAGATGATGACCGTCAATGAAGCCAAGCCGCCCGCACGGCTGCTGTTCCTGACTGGCGGGGCGCTGGCGAATTTTGTCTTGGCCGTTGTGCTGCTGATGTTGGCGGCGTTGATGGGCCTGCCCGAAACTGTCGGGGCGCGTGTCAATGTCATCAGCCTGCCGGCGAATTCGGTGCTGGCCAATTCTGGGCTGCAGGCGTTTGACGCCATTGAGAGCATCAATGGTGAAACTTTCGACGACAGCGGCGACTTTGCGCGCTCGCTGGAAGCGCTTGACGGCGAGTTGGTGACGCTCACAGTCCGCCGCGCCGAAGAGCCGGATGCGGTGCAAGCATTGACGTTCACGCCGGATTTCAGTGAGACTGCGGCGGCCATCGACACACATCCGCTGGTAGCCGGGGTCTCGGTGGATTCACCCGCTGAGTCGGCGGGCCTGCAGGTGGGTGATTTGATCATGAGTTTCAACGGTGAGACGATCACTAACTTCCCAGATTTGCAGCAGCGCACGCGCGAGAACGTGGGTCAAGAAGTTGATCTGGTGTTGTGGCGCGCTGGGGAAATCATCGAAACTGCGTTGGTGCCGCGCGTCGATCCGCCGCCGGGGCAAGGCGCGATGGGGATCGAAGTAGGCGACGCAACCATCAATCAGGCGTTGGGCCTCGTCTATCAGGAAGGCGCGCCGCAGGTCGAACTTCAATCCCAGCCTGTCGGCGAGGCCATGACCTATTCCGTCAATCGTATCGGGGAGGTTGTCGGTTTGATGGCCGCCTTGCCGGGGGAGATCATTCGCGGCACCGCCGAACCGGAGGAACTGCGGCTGGCGAGTCCGCTGGGCGTGAGCCAGGTGGGCAGCTTCTTTCTGCAAGAGAGCATCCAGCGCAACCAGCCGGGCCTGATCCTGGAATTTGTCGCGCTGATCAGCATCGCGCTGGGGATCACCAATTTGCTGCCGATCCCGCCGCTGGATGGTGGGCGTATTCTATTTGTCATCGTCGAGATCGTGCGCGGACGCCCGATTGCGCCGGAACGTGAGGGGATGGTGCATCTCATTGGGTTTGCGCTGCTGCTCTCGCTGATGGTGGTCACGGTCTTGAATGACATTGCCAATCCTTTAACTGATCTGCTGCGTTAGACGTAGGGGGGTTGCATGACCGATTATCGTTACCAAGATCTGGAACCGGAGGATGACGCGCTGGAGTCGCTGAACGGTGTTCAGCCTGAACCAACCGATTTTGAGTCTCTGGTGGACGCGCTCCAAACAGAGCAAACCTTCGAGCTGAGTTCGAAAATCTTTTATGGCCTGTCGGCACTGGAACCGGAGGGCATTGCGCGACTCCGTCCCGTGTGGGACAGCCTGACCCCGGTTTATCGTCGCACATTGATGCGCCAGCTCATTGAGGTGGCCGAGGCGAATTTCGAGCTGGATTATGGGGCCATTGGGCGGCTGGGATTGCAGGACAGCGACCCCGGCGTACGCGAAGCAGCCATCGAAGTGTTGTGGGAAGATCAAACGGTGGATTTGATGAACCGCTTGATCGACATGATGTCGTGGGATGACGTGCGCGAAGTGCGGGCGGCGGCGGCCAGCGCGCTGGGGCGGTTCATCCTGGCAGGCGAACTCGATGAACTTCCCGAAGCGGCGGCCACGCGTGCGCAGGACGCCGTTGTCGCGGTGCTGAACAATCACACCGAAGATGTCGATGTGCGGCGGCGGGCGCTGGAATCGATTGCCAACTGCGGGCATGAAGTCGTTGACGACGCCATCCGTGAGGCTTACGAAGACACTGATGAGCGGATGCGCGTGAGTGCGCTCTTTGCGATGGGGCGTACATGCGACGACAATGCGTGGCGTGACATCGTCATGCGCGAACTGGAAAGCCAGGATCCAGCGATGCGTTACGAGGCGGCGCGGGCTGCCGGCGAGTTGGAACTCCACAACGCCATCCCGCGTCTCTCGCAACTGGCGCAGGATCAGGATCGTGAACTGAAGGATGTGGCGATTTGGTCGTTGGGCGAGATTGGCGGGCAGGATGCGTTGCGTGTGCTCAATCGCCTGGCCGATAGCACAGATCCCGCTGAGGATGCCGAGCTGGCCGAAGCCATCGAGGATGCCATCGCCAATGCCGATCTGATGAACGATGATCTGCTCGACGAGGATGATGAATAGCCGCTCGGCGCGCTGAACGCAGCACGCGAACGGCTCGAGCGCACGGGGTCAGTCGCGGCCTCGTGCGCTCGTGTATACAGTCACCTATTTGCTGGGGGATTCAGCCGTTGATGAGGGGCATCAACTTCAGTGCCAGGCTGGTGTCGCCCTGAATCTTGATCTTGCCACTCATGAAGGCCTGCATCGGGTTGACATCCCCGTTGATCATGCCCACGAAATCGTTGGCGTCCGCCTTCAGCGTCATCTTGGGGTCTTCCGCCTTGCCTTCGCCAGACTCCGCGCCGCTGTCGGCGATGCGCACCCAGTACAGCCCCCCACTATCGCCGTCCAGATCAAACTGAATCGTGGCGTTGATCCCCTGCATCTTATCCTGGTCGAAGTTTGCGACCATACCTGGGAAAATTTGGGCAATTTCTTCGCGCGATGGTGCCATTGTACAGCTCCTGTTTGGAATAATCAGTATCAACAAACAAGCGAATAGTATACAATAATCGGTGCTCGTCCCCAAAGTTTTTCGTGAGGCTTGTATGAATAAGAGATGTTTTGGGATATTGTTGGCG
>JAADYY010000302.1 GCA_010092805.1 Chloroflexota bacterium
CCTGATAGCTGATCATGCGGAACAACTCGCCGAAGCCGGGCAGCGTCTTTTCCAGCATCCGGCTGATCACGTCGTAGGTGGTGTCACGCGGGCTGATCCCGGTGCCGCCGTTGAACAGCACGATCCGCACGTCGGGCAGCGTGACCAGTTCATCCAGCGCCGCCGCCACCTGATCTGGTTCGTCCTTGATCAGGCGGTAGGCGGCCACAACATGGCCGAGTTCGCCCAGGCGGCGCTCCAAATACTGCCGGTTGACATCGGTCTCCGGTGTGCGCGAATCGCTGACGGTGACAACTGCGACGGTCACCGGGCCATGCCCGGCCTGCTCACGATGGGCGTCGGCACTCATATCGTCTGATCTCGTCCCTTGATTGGCGTCTACTGACTCAGCGGGCGTGCGAGCTGCTCAAGCAGGTCGATGTAGCCGGTCATCGTCTGGAACGCGGCTTCGACCGGTTCGGGCGTGGTCATATCGACGCCCGCCAACTTGAGCGCATCCACCGGGTACAGCGACGCGCCCGCCCGCAAAAATTGCAGGTATCGATCCGCCGCGCCCGCCTCGCCGCTGAGGATGGGGCCGGCCAGCGCGTGCGCCGCCGAAATCCCCGTCGCGTACTGGAAGACATAAAAATTTGCATACAGGTGCCCGAACTGCGCCCACGTGATGCCCACACGGTCATGGTC
This sequence comes from Chloroflexota bacterium, assembly GCA_010092805.1. Lineage (GTDB taxonomy): Bacteria > Chloroflexota > Anaerolineae > Aggregatilineales > Phototrophicaceae > Flexifilum. The sequence continues at coordinate 685 of JAADYY010000302.1, forward strand.
GATGTCCATCTCGCCGCCGTAGGCTTCGCTGAACAGCTCGGTCATCAGCGCGATCATGTCCTGCGCCGTCAGGCCCTGCCCGCGCTCGATGCGCTCGTGGGTTTCCAACTCAAAGCGCGCCAGCGTCGGCATGATGAAGAAGTAGCGGTGGAAGTTGGTCATCGCTTCTTCCAGCAGCGGAATCTGGAACGCGGGATCGGTGTTTTGGTCGAGCAGGTAGGCCCGTGTCAGCGCCTGGTTGAAGTTTGACGCCACCTCCGCCACAAACATCGAGTAGCGCGAATAATCGACCGGCTGATGCTGCCATGTGAGGTACGAGTGCAGCGAATGGCCGAACTCGTGGGCCAGCGTGCTCATCGATTTGAGGTCGTCGGCGTAGCTCACCATGATAAACGGGTGTGTGCCCGGCGCGCCGCCCGAAAACGCCCCCTGCCGCTTGCCCTGATTCGGGTAAATATCGACCCAACGTTCCTCTAGCGCGCCGCGCCGCAACGCCGTGACGTACTCCTCACCCAGCGGGGCCATCGCCTCACCGATCCACTCGACGGCCTGCCGATACGGCACTTCTGGCTCAGTGTCGGTGAGCGGTGCCCAGATGTCATACGGGTGCAGCGTATCCACGCCCAGGATGCGGCGGCGCAGCGCCCAGTAGCGGTGCCACGTCGGCAGGTACTTGCGGAACGTCGCGATCAGGTTGTGGAAGACTTCGGTGGAGATGTTGTGTGGGGACAGCGCCGCCTCCAACGACGACCCGTAGCGGCGCACACGCGCATAGAACACGTCGCGCTTGATGGCCGCCGCCAAATTGCTCGCCAGCCCATTCTTGATGCTCAGGTAGCCGTCGGCGTAATGCTCCCAGGCCGTACGCCGCACCTCGCGGTCTGGGCTGTTGAGCAGCTTGAAGACGCTGCTCTGCGCCAGCGGGAGCTGCGCTTCGGTCGTACTGATCGCCGGGGTGAAGACCAGATCGGCGTCGGTGAGGAACTGCGCCGTCGCCCGCAGCGACCCGAACGGATCATCCACCAGGCCCAGCACTTCCTCCACCTCAGCCGAACGCACATGATCGGCGCGGCGGAACAGATTCTCAAAGTAGTGTTGATAGATCGCCAAGCGTGGCTCGGCGGCCAGCCATTCGTCGATTTTGGCCTGGCCCATTGCCAGCATCTCCGGCTGGTTAAAGGCCAGCGCCGCCTGAATCTCGCCGTTGAGGGTTTGGGCGCGGCTGGACATGGCCGCCGCTGCTTGATCGTTGTTATCGACGGACTGCGACATCATGGCGTAAAAGCCGACCGTCCGCAGCCGCCGCCCCACATCGGCGCGCAGTTCCAGCCAATCGGCCAATGTCCCGGCACTTTCGCTCAGCCGCCCTTGATAGCGGGTGATTTCGGGGATCTGGGCGCGCAGGGCATCACAGGCGTCCGACCAGGCTGCACGGTCGGGGAAGACGCTTTCGGCGTTCCAGGTGTGCTCCGGCGCGATCTCGCTGCGCGGCGGGACGGCGGGTCTGGCTGTAAGCATGATTCAGGCTCCTGCGGTTGTCGCTTGTCGTCATCATTGCGCCACAAGGATAGACGCAAAGCCCCCCCGGCGCAATTGATGTGTTAGGTGAGCGTGCCGGGCACCCCACCGTAGGCGAGATCCAGGACGGTTTGCAGCAGCACGTTCGCGCCGTTGACCACATCATCCCAGTGGGTGAACTCGTCCGGGTGATGGCCGATGCCGCCCACCGACGGAACGAAGATCATGCCGCTGTGGGTGAACAAACTGAGCATCTGCGCGGTGTGCCCGGCGTAACTGACCAGCGGCAGGTGATCCAGCCCCAACGTCACACACGCCGACTCAATGGCCTGGATCATACCAGCCGCCATAGTGGCGGCTGGACGGCTCAACATGCGTTTCGACTCGACTTCCAGGGCGCAGACTGCCGCACACTCGCGTGCAATCTTGAAGAGCGCCGTCTCCATTTCGGCCAGGAGTTCCGGCTTGTAATGGCGGATTTCAACGTCGATACAGGCGCTGCTGGGGATGATGTTGAACGACCCCGGTTCCACATCGATGTCGCCGCAGTTGAAGATGCCATCGCCGTACGCTTCGCGCACCACGTCATGCGCCCGGACGATGAACATCGCCGCCCCGCGCAGCGCATCGCGCCGCTTGTACATATCGGTGGTGCCGGAATGCCCGGCGCTGCCCGTGAACGTCAGTTGGTAGGTGCGCCGCCCCACGATCCCCGTCACCACGCCGATGGGCACATTGGCCCGCTCCAGCCGCGAACTCTGCTCGACGTGCAGCTCCAGAAAGCCGAGCACCGCCTCCGGGTCGCGCGCGGCCTGCTCAACTGTATCGAGGTCGATGCCAGCCAGGCGCAGCGCCGCGCGGATCTGCCCATCGTCTTCGGGCACATCGTTGAACGCTTCAGCATTCAACGCACCGATCAGCGCGCGGCTGCCCATCATCGACATCCAGCAGCCTTCGTCGTCGGTGAAATTGATCGCTTCAAGGTGGATGGGCAGCACTAGCCCGGCGTCGTGGATCGTGCGCAGGCATTCCAGCGCGGCTAAAACGCCAATCGTGCCGTCGTAGTGGCCGCCGTTGGGCACGCTGTCCAGGTGGGAGCCGATCAGCAGAGTCTTGGCACCGGGGTCAGGGGAGGGCAGCACCGCGCCGAGATTCCCGGCGTCGTCGTCACAGACGCGCAACCCCGCCTCCTCGATGCGGTCGGCGAACCAAGCGCGGGCCGCCAGGTCTTCGGCGGAAAGCGCCAGCCGATTCACACCGCCGTCGTGAGTCAGGCCAATGTGGCGCAGCGCCTCAAAATCAGCGCGCAGACGGTCACTATCGATTCTCAGTTTCGGAATGGTCGAGTCCAGGGTTTGCAAATCGGCACCTTCGTCGCAGCGTTCAGGGTAGGTGACAGCGGCAGGGTCCGCAACCGTCAAAATTTGGGTTAAAAAATTGATGTTGCGATTTGCCTGTGTATTATAGTGAGAATTTAACAAAAGGCACCCCAAATCGGCACTGGAAATGTAACAATCTCAGCATTTTCATAACTTTTTCGTCAATTAGTCACCACCCAGGCCGAATTTGCGCCAGAATCAGGCGGGCGCGCGCCGCCCAGGTGTACCGCTCCATGACCAATTGATGAGCGCGATCTGAGAGCCGTTCACAAAGCGCCGGATCGCTGTACAACCGCCGGATCACAGCGGCCAGCGCCGCCGAGTCGCCGGGCGGGAACAACAGCGCTGTTTCGCCAGCGGCCACGACCTCCGCCGTACTCGGCAGATCCGAGGCGACAATCGGGCGTCCGGCAGCCATGTACTCAAACAACTTGATCGGCGAGGCGTAGTAGGCGAAGTGCTCCGTCCAGGGCAGCGGCAGGGCACACACATCAAACGCGCGCAGATAGGCTGGCACCGCGTCCGGCGGCACCTGCCCGGCATACAGAAACCGCTCCGGGGGCAGCCCCGCCGCCACCCACTGATCGCGGAGTGCCGCCGCGCGGTCGTCCGGCCCACCGACCAACCCCAGACAGATCGGCGTCGCCTCAGGCGGAAGCTGTGCCAGCGCCTCCACCAGCGTACCGACGCCCTTGTCCATCAGCATCGTGTGCAGCCGACCGACATAACCGACGATGAACGCCTCAGACGGCCACCCCAGCGACGCACGGGCGTCGGCCTGCGCCGGCAGATCCGTGAAGCGGTCACGGCGGACGCCATCGTGCGCGACGACGACACGCGCCGGGTCGGCACCGAGCGCGATCACATCATCGGCGAGCCGCTGCGTCGTCGTGATCAGCGCGCCCACCCGGCGGATCACCAGCGGCAGCAGCCGCCGCCCGCTCGTCAAACTATGGATCTCGTAGGCGAGCGCGTGGCGCGGCTTGATCAGGCTGAGAGTCAGCAGCACGAGTCCGTCGCGGCTGTAGTAGACATCCGCCCGGCTGAAGACTGCGCCGATCAGTGCCGCCAGCGTGAAGGTCGCCAACTGCACGCCAAAGATCAGCCGGGCCAGCGCGTCGTCCCGATCTGGCACCAGCGGCAGCAGATCGAGGCAGGGCAGCCGCCGAAGCGTGAAATTCTTGCTGACTCCGTAGTGCGCCCATACATCGCGCGTCTGCCGCAGCGCCGGGGTGTTGATCCGGCGCGCCGTCCACAGCGAAACATCAACCCCAGCAGCGGCGAACGCTTCGCAATTCTGCATGATCTGCAAGCCGTGCGCCTTTTCGGTGGGCAGGCGGATGTTGGCGATATACAGCAGCTTCATGATCGCGCCGTGTGCGGGGGGGCCAGCGCTTTGATCAAGTGGAGTTGGTTGTTGTGCGCCGTGCAGCCGACGGGCGTATAGCCCAACTGCGGATACAGCCGCTGTGCGGCGGCATATTCCGGCGACTGCTCGACGCTGATGCCGATCTGCGTGAAGCCGCGCCCTGCGACCAACCATTCGGCGGCGGCGATGAGCGCGCTGCCCACCCCCTGCCGCTGATGCGCCGTGATCACGTTGAGATCGACGATCTCCGGGACATTGCGCTCATGAAACCCGGCATACTTCGAGCGCCAGACGACACAGCCATAGCCGATCACTGCGTGCGCTTCGCGGTCATCAGGGGCGACCGCGACCAGCACCACCCGCTGATCGCGCTGCTGCTCTTTGAAGTACCCCGCGTACTGCCCGCGCGTCTTGTTCCACACCGCGAACGTCGCCATGATCGCGTCGATGTCGGTCTCGGTCATCTGCCGAATGGTTGGGGCATTCACGGCGACCCCGTTTCCGGTGCGCCGCCGTTGAGCACGCCGACCAAACGCGGGATCAGCCGATCCAGGCTGTGCTGTGCGATCACACGCGCGCGGAGATCCGTCGCCAGCGCCGCGCGATCCTCCGGCGGTAGATCGAGCAGATCGCGCAGCCGCTGACTCAGCCCGTCGTGATCGTCCGGACCGGCGCTGCGCAGTTGATCGACGTGATCGCCCAGCAGCGGATCGAAGGCCGGGTTGCTGACGACCGTCGGGACGCCCGCCGCCATGCCTTCCAGCGCCGCTTTATCGAACAGCCCCGGCGGACTCAGGTTGACGGCCACCGCCGCCCGGCGATACCAGCCCAGCACCCCGGCGCGCGGCTGCTGCCCGGCGAACACAACCCGCTCCGCTATGCCGAGATCGGCGGCCAGCATCTCCAGCTCGCGCCGATACGTGTCCGGCTGGTCAGACAGCACATCGCCGACGAACACCGCCCGCGCATCCGGCAGCGCCGCGACCGCCCGCAGCAGCGTTGCCTGGTGTTTGATCGGCATCAGCCGCGCCACCTGCACGATGTTGTGCAGGCCGCCGCTCGCTTCCGCTGGATCAGCCGGGGAGAAGTAGTCGGTATCGATGCCGTGCCCCAGCGGGCGGGTTTTCGCCGAAGGAATTGGGAAACTGTCGGGGACGGCGGTCACGACGCGGCGGCTGACGGCCAGCGCCCCGCGCAGCAGCGGCGTGATCTGGCGGTGGGTGTACCACAGCGTGATCGGCACGCGGGCGGCTTGCAACAGCGGCGCGCCCAGCACCGCAAACAGCGGCATCATGTGCGCGAAGCAGGCGACATAACGACGGGATCGCAGTCGCGCACTCAGCAGACGATAGAAATTGAGCGCCCGCGCCGCCTCGCTGAGGCCGCGCTCCTTGCCCACCGATGCGACGCACACATTCGGCGCGACAGCCAGCCGCCCCGCCCGCATCGTGATCACGTCGATGCGAGTGTAATGATCGGCCAGCCGATTGATCCACTCGCTGGTGAAGCCCAAGATCGGGTCGTCGGCGTCGGTCGCCAGGTTGAACAGCAGCAGATGCGACTCACTCGGCGGAATCATGTGCGCCGCCCCAACGCGACCGCCCGCCGCCACAGGTCAACCCAGGCATCGAGGTAGGCATCGGCGTCATATGCTGCGAGCGCGTGCGTGCGCCCCTGCGCGCCCAGCCGCTGCCGCAGCGCCGGATCGCGCAGCAGCTTGAGGATCGCAGCCGCGAGCGCGTCGGTGTCGCCGTCGGGCACGAGCAGGCCGTTGGCATCGCCGGGCGAGACATCCCAATCGCGGATCGCTTCATCGACGCCGGGCGTGCGCATCCCGGCCAGCGGCAAGCCCGCCGCCGCCGCCTCGAACAGCACGCGCGGCAGCCCCTCATATGCCGAGGTGATCGCGTAGACATCCGCGAGCGCGTAATACGCGGGTAGATCCTCGTGCGCCACCGGCCCGATCATCAGTGTCCGTTCGGCGATGCCTTCAGCGCGGGCCAGCGCCGCCAGATCATCCGGCGATTGGGCCATATCCCCCACCAGCAGCAGGCGGGCGTCGGGTTCAGCGGCCAGCACGCGGCGAAAGGTGCGCAGCAGCAGCGGCACCCGCTTGAACGCGACCGGGTAGCCCACCCACAGCACCACCCGATCATCGGGAGCGAGGCCGAGATCGGCGCGGAGGGCAGCCAACTGCTCCCAGGGGATCGTGGCGGCGAACTGTGCCGATGCGGTGCCGAGCGGCAGCACAGCGGAGCGCGCCAGCTCGCCGCCAATATTGACATAGGTGGCGCGTTCGCGGCGGTTGACAGTGCGGTAGAAATCTGCGCGCCCGCGCACCAGCCGCCCGATCTGAGTCAGCGCCCGGTTGCGCAGCGGGCGCTCCGCCAGCCAAGCGCGATTGCCGAAATAATAGCTGTGATTCTGCACCAGCAGCGGCACACCCAGCCGATCACGCAGCCAGACGCCCACTAGCCCAGTCACAAACGGATCTTGCGTTGTGATCAGGTGAACGGGCACGTGACTCGCGGCGAAGGTCTCGGCGCGGCGCGCGGCATCGAGGGCAAACAGCAACGGGTGACGGCTGTTCGTCGGGAGGATCGTCAGGTGGGGCGACGCCTGAATCACGCCGCCGGCACCGGGCGGCGTGTACGCGACCACCGTCAGTGACCCCGCGCGCTCCGCATAGGCGCAGTGACGCCGCCGGGTAGCGCTGTGCGGTTGGGTCGCCAGCGCCGTATCGAGGCTGATCATCAAAACGTGCAGCAAGCTATCCATGGCGCGAGATTGTAGCAAATCTCAGATCGCCGGGGTAGAGCGCGCGTGGGTTGGTGCGCCAGCCCTAGCCCCTGACGCCCGGCCCACGCTCACGGGGCCGGGGTATACACATCGACCTGCTGGCTGCCCGCCACCACCAGAAATTCGTTGTGAGTCGCCAGCGCGCGCACGCTCGCCGGTGCGTCCGCCAATTCGAGCACACCGAGATCGACGGGCGCGGTGGGGTCGGTCACCTCGTACATGCGGATCGTCCCGTCCGGCGTCAGGAGAATCAGCCATTCGCCCTGCTCCGTTGTGAGGAAATGCACCTCGCGCGCTGCCACATCCAGCGCGGCCACTGCTTCCGAACTGTCCGACGTTGGCGCAAAGAGCAGCACGGTATCATCGCTTAAAGCCGCCGCCCCCAACGACAACGACGGATTGATCGCCAGATGCACCGTGCCCGCGTCCACGTCCGTCACCGCGCCAGGCGTGATCGCCGGGCCACTCGCCAGCGAACTCCAGGCCAACCCCGCGTCGGCCATGCCCCAATACAGCCGATCCGCAGTGAAAGCACCGCTTGAGATCGGGTAGGCATCCGCCGATAACGGCACCGAGTTGATGTTGCTGGCCGAAATCAGCTCCAACACGGTCGATCCGCCCGGCCCATAAGCGATACCCCAGCGGCTGTTGGGCGCAATCGCAATCGCCTGCACCCCTGCCGCCGTGTCGATGAAGTTGACCGGCTCGTAGGTGCTGCCGCGCCGCGCCATCCCCGGCCCGATCACCTGAATGAGGTCGAAGGTTGCATCGAAGCGCACCGCCACCAACCCGTAATCATCGGCGGCAGCCACCGCAACGGGCGTGCCGTCCAGCGCAATGGTGGTGATGCTTTCGAGATCTGGGAAGCTGAACACCCGCACCTGATTGTTTTCGCCATCAGCGACAAACAACCGCTCGCCTTTGGTGGTGACCGCCAGCGCCCGGAAATCCCCCGCTTCCATGCTGAAGAGCGGCTGCTGCCCCGACGGCTGATCCTGCGCCGCGACCGGCAGGATCAGCGCCATCAGGCATAAGCCGGCGATCAGCAGCGTCAAGCCGGGGCGCTTAATACTCATCGTCATCATCATCATCATCGTCATCATCGTCGAATTCGTCGTCGAACTCGTCGTCATCGTCGAATTCGTCGTCGAACTCGTCGTCATCGTCGAAGAATTCCTCGTCGTCGTCGAACTCCTCGTCGTCGTCGTTGAACTCATCGATCAGGTCCTCTTCTTCGGTGAACCCGTCGAGTTCTTCTTCTTCGACAACCCCCTCGTCGTCACCTGGCACGTCAACTCTAGCAAGGAAGCGCTCGAAATCCATCGTTTTTTTCACCCGCGTTGTTCAGAAGGATACACACTGCCATTGTAGCGCAAAGCGGGCGGGATTGAATGCATGATCTCGCCAAATTTCGCCAATTTCTGGCCGCGTCCGTTGGCAGAATCTGACCGTTCGTTGCGCCGCCGAACCATGCCTTGCATCCCGGTGGCGATCATGCATAGAATCACGCTTCTGATTGGAATCGAAATGCTGATCATTGCGCCATGCCCACGCAATCAACCGCACCAGCCCCGCCCAAACTCAGCAGCCTGACGCTGCCCTGGCCCACCGATTGGCCGGGGCTGTTTGGGCGCGCCGCCCCGCTGATCCTGGAGATCGGCTTTGGGACGGGGACATTCCTGGTGCATCTGGCGCGCAGCCGCCCGGACGCGAATCTGGTGGGGTTAGAGATTTCGAACCGCAGCCTCGTGACAATGGAAAAAGCGGTCGTCCGTGAGCGCTTGACCAACGTGCGGGTCGTTCATTCGCTGGCAGAAACCGCGCTGCATCACCTCTTCACGCCGGGGGCGCTGGCGCAGGTGTACATCAACTTCCCGGATCCCTGGTTCAAGACGCGCCACAGTCACCGCCGCCTGATGCAGCGCGACACCCTCGACGCGCTGGTGAGCCGCTTGGAGCCGGGCGGCGTACTCTACTTAGCAACCGACATCATCGAGTACGCGCAGATGAGTCACAGGCTGCTGCGCGCCACACCCGGCCTCGATAATCAACTGGCGGCGGCGTGGTCAACCGAGCCGCTGCCCGGTCGCATTGTCACCAAATACGAAGCTAAGGCTCACCGCGAAGGCCGCGCCTGCTACTACTTCGCCTACCGCCGCAATGATCAGCCCGCGCCGCCCGTACCCGTGATCAAGGATCTCGCCATGCCGCACATCGTCTTCAACAGCCCGCTCACGCTCGCCGCGATTCAGGCGGCATTCGCGCCGGCACAGCACACGATCCCGCACGGCGCTGGCGCGCTTCACATCAGTTGGGTAGCGGCCTACCGCAGCGAGACCGCGCTGCTATTTGAGGTACACATCGGCGAGCCGACGATCACGCAGCGCCTCGCCCTGACACTGATCCAGCGCAGCGGCGGCGATTTCACGCTGCAAATGAGCACGCTCGGCCAGCCGCGCCCAACCGCCGGGGTGCATCATGCTGTGCGGTTGCTGGGCGATTGGCTCATCGGCCTGCACCCCGACGCTCACGCCAAGATCCAGAAGGTGCAGCCAGCCGACGCCCAGCCGCCGCGCGACTGACTCACAGCGACAGTGGTACGGCTTGGCGCGGCCCAGGGCAAGCACTTCAAATTTGTTCGACATCGATGGGCTTTTGTGAACCGGTAGTGCCCTCACCCCGGCGCTGCGCGCCACCCTGCTCGCCCTCACCCCGGCGCTACGCGCCACCCC
>JAADYY010000303.1 GCA_010092805.1 Chloroflexota bacterium
AATATCATTAATCACCACAAAGGAGTGATCCAACATGGATATACCAACCACACTCGTCTGGATTTTGCTGCCGTTGATCGCGTTGGTGACGGTGGGCGTGGTGCTGTATTTCGTGGCGACTGAGGAACTGGAACCGGAAGTCCATTACATCCCCGGCCAGGAAGAGGAAGACCTGCCGCCGCCTTCGCAGGTGGAGACACCCGCCGTCGAGCCGGATCTCAGCCTGGAGACGCCGCTCGGTGACCCGGCGGTTCGTGAAGCACCAGAAGACGCCCCAACCGATGACGCGGCGGACGCCCCGAAACCGCAAGCCTGATCCTTGACTCAAGCGCGCCCCGCCCCTGTGCGCACCTGGATCGTCCCGGCGCTGATCCTCGTCGGCTTCACGCTGATCGTCTTTCATCAGCTCGCCTTCACCGACTGGATCATGGCGCGTGGCGATACCTACATCTATCACTACCCGTACTGGGGCGCACGGAACACGGCGCTGCTCGACGGGCGGCTGCCGCTGTGGTCGCCGGAGCTGTTCATGGGCGTGCCGCTGCTGGCCAACAGCCAAATTGGCACCTTTTACCCGCCGAACTGGCTGGTCGCGCCGCTTGACCCGCCGAACGCCGTGCGCATCAGCGCCCTGATGCATGTGGCGTGGGCGGCGCTGGGCACTTACGCATTGGCACGGCGCGCGCTGACCGTTGGCGTGATCCCGGCGCTGCTGGCGGCGACGCTGTTCGCGTTCGGCGGTTACCTCAGCGCCCACGTCGAGCAGATCAATCAACTGCACGGGTTGGCGTGGCTGCCCTGGCTGTTCCTGCTGTTCGATGCTGCGCTGGCACGCCCGCGCCGCTGGCTGCTGATTCTGGGTGGGGTGTTCGCGCTGCAATTTTTCAGCGGCCACACGCAGACGGTGTTCATCACGGCGGTGGGGCTGGGCATCTACGCGCTGCTGACGCGCCCGATTCGTGGCGTGCTCACGCTGATCAGCGCGGGCGGGATCGCGCTGCTGCTGGCTCTCCCGCAGATCGTCCCCACGCTTGAATTGACATCGGTCTCGAACCGCAGCGGCGGACTCACACCCGCGCAGGCGACAGCATTTTCGCTCAGCCCGTTGGTCGTGGGGCGCGGCCTGCTGCCGAGTTACAACGGCGTCGTCTTCAGCGAATACATCGCGTACCTCGGCGTGATCGGAGTCGGGTTGGCCGTCGTCGGCGCGCTCAGCCCGCAGATCCGCAGCGCGAATACCACCCGCCGCCTGAGTCCACGCGTCGTCTGGCTGATCATCACGCTGATCGGCCTGGCGCTGGCGTTCGGCCTGTACAACCCACTCTACTGGACGCTGGCGTCGCTGCCCGGCTTCAATCTGTTTCGCGTGCCGGCGCGCTGGCTGGCGTTGTTCGCGCTCGGCGGGGCGCTGTTGGCGGCGCTCGGCCTGCACACACTGATGATCCGCAGGCTGTCCTGGCGGATGTTGGGGCTGCATCTGCTCGTGATCGCCGCGCTGATCGGCGGGCTGGCGGCGAGTAATCGGCTGCTGCCGCTGCTGACCGAACCGATCCCGATGACTCCGGCGGCGGCGATCACCGGCGGCGGCTGGCTGGTCGCCGCGCTCGCGCTGATCGGCGGGCTGCTGCTGATCCGGCGTTTCGGCGCACGTGCCGCGCCGCTGCTGCTGGCAGCCGCCGGCCTCGAACTGCTGCTGGCATCCGGGGTGCAGCAGTTCAATCACCTGGTGCCGCCGGATATGTATCACGCGCGGCGCTTCACCATCAGCCAACTGCGCGCCTACACCGCCGACGCGATCACGCCCGGTCGTGTCCTGAGCATCAGCGACCTGCTGTTCGACCCCGGTGACCGCGCGGCGCTCGAGGCGCGGTTTGCGGCGCTGGGCCTCTCTGCGGAGGCGCGTGCTCACGCTTTCGACACGATCAAGCTGCGCGAGACGGTCGGCGCGAACCTGGCGCTGACCTGGGGCCTGCACAGCCTCGACGGCTTCGACGGCGGCGTGCTGCCAACGGCCCACTACACCGCGTTCACCGCGCTGCTGCTGCCGCCGGATACGCTGCGCACCATCGATGGGCGGCTGCGCGAGATCCTGGCACGCCCGGAGTGTCGCGGGGCCTGCTTGCCGGATCGGCGCTGGCTTGATCTGACGGGCACACGCTATCTGATCACGGACAAGATCTTCGATCTGTGGCACGCCGACATCGCCTATGACACGCAGATCCCGGCGGCGCTGATTCCCGGTGAGGCGGTCACGTTTGCTGACCCGGTGCCGTTCACTGCGACCGACGTGATGGTGCTGTATCGCTGCGCCGAGGCCGAAACCTGCGCTCCGCCGCGCCTGACCGACCCGCCAACCGAGTCAGCCGCCGCCCCGGTGACGATGCTCGATGGCTACACCTTGGCCGCGTTTCAGATTCCGCCGCAATCGCTCGGCGCGGTGACGCTGACCGCCGCCGAGCCTGTGACGATCCGGGCGGTGACGCTGGCCGATGCGCGCGTCGATGCCTTTCGGCAGCTCACGCCCGCGCCCTGGCATCGTGTGTTGTCGAGTGACATCAAGATCTACGCGAATGGATCTGTACTGCCGCGCGCGTTGGTCGTGCCGGCGGCGCAGTTCGTGCCGGATACCGCACTCGGTACCGAAAGCGCGCTGACCTTGATGCGCGACCCGGCCTTCAGCCCGGCGCAGACGGTCGTGATCGCTGGGG
>JAADYY010000304.1 GCA_010092805.1 Chloroflexota bacterium
AGCGAATAGAGGTTGTAAGCCTCAACTGGCGCGCCATCAACGGTGATCGGTCGCTGGGCGAAGAAGATCACGGTGCCGCTGGGGCCGCTGCGCTCCACAGGTGTGTTCGTGATCGCGGTGGCGCGCCGGGTTGGTGTGCGCGGCGTCGCGGATTCAACCGCCGCCGCCGTCTCGTTGACTAAGGCTCTGGCGTGCGCGCTGGGCGTCACATCGGCTGTGGCAGTCGGCGTTTCGCCCGGCCCAACTTCTGATGTGCTCGTCCCAACGATCAACAGCCCGATCCCGACGACGACGGTCAGCAGTGCACAGCCAAGCACCCCACCAATCATCGCGCCCACCCACAGATTCAGCCGGAACGGGCGGCGCTTGCGCTTGGGCACGCTGGCCGGGGGCACCTGTCGCAGCGATGGCGCGCTGGGCGCTGGGTAGACTGGCGCGGGGATCGGGCGCTCGGCGAGCGGCTGGATCTCGATGGGCGGCGGCGCACTCGGCTGCGGATCTGGGGGCGGGCTGGCCTGCGGTGCCTCGACGGCTGTGCGCAGCGCAGCGGCCAATGCCGCCGCTGAGTCGTAGCGATCTTCGCGCCGCTTATTCAGCGCCTTGAGAATCACCTGCTCGACTGACACCGGGATCGACTCGTTGTACAGGCGCGGCGACGGCGGCGGGGTCGTCACATGCATCACCGCGACGCCGTAGGGGGTATCGCCCTCGAACGGGCGGCGGGCAGTCGCCATCTCGAACAACGACACGCCCAAAGCATAGATGTCGGTGCGGTGATCGAGCGGGTGGCCCTGCGCCTGCTCTGGACTCATGTAGCTGGGCGTGCCAACCGCGCCGTCCGTCGTGATCGTGCTGCCGGGCGCTTCGCCCAAAATGCGCGCGATCCCGAAATCGGTCAGGTAAGCGTCACCAATATCATCGAGGAGGATGTTGCTCGGCTTGAGATCGCGGTGCAGCACCGATTTGCCGTGCGCGTAATCGAGCGCCGGCGCGATTTGCGCGCAGATCTGCACGATCTGGTCAAGACGCAGCGGCCCGGCGTTCAGCATGTCATCGACCGAGCCACCCGCCATATACCGCATCACGATGTACGGCTGGCCGTCGCTTTCGCCGTAGTCGTGCACAGGCACAATGCTGCGGTGCTCAAGCTGTGCCGCGATCTGCACTTCGCGGTTGAAGCGCTGCATATACGTCAGGTCGTCGATAAATTGGCGCGGCAGCACCTTCACAGCAACGCTGCGGTTCATCGAGACCTGGTGCGCACGGTAGACCGCCGCCATGCCCCCACGACCAATCAGGCCGAGGATCGCGTAACCGCCGATCTGCTTGCCGATCAAGTCATCTGTCATTGTGTATCCGAATTACGCGGAGCGTTACTGCCACTCATTATACGGCATCCGGCGCGGGCCAGACAACCAAAGGCTTCCCATTGGATCATTCAACTGGATCATTCAACGTGTGCAGCAAATTTGTTACACAGCGGCGGCAGGGCGCGCGGAGCGGGGTGGCGCGAAAACCAAAAAACCTCACCGACACGGGGCCGGTGAGGCGGATGACCAATCGCATTCGAGCGGCGGGTGACGCCACCGCGCGGCTACTCCGCGGCGGTCACACTCAGTTCGTAGGTGCCCGCAGCCGCATCCTGGAACGTCGCCACCTCAATGACGAGGATCTCGTTGGCCGGGAATTCAAAGCCCGCGATCAGCGAGTTGATCGTCTCACCAGGCACGGAGTCGTCGTTTTCGGCCAGCAGATTGTCATCGAGATCGAACAGCCGCAGGTAGGTATCCAGCGTGCCCGCGGCATCGCCCAGCGCGATGTTGAGAACGGTGTCTGCGGTCGTGAACAGCACGTAGCGCACACGCTCGCCCGCTGCAATCTCGTCGGTGATCACATCGCCAACCGCGATCACATCCCCGTCACGCACGGTCACCCCTTCGCCGGGGAGCGCGCTGGTCTGGGCGACATTCCCCTGCACCTGCTGAACCAGATAGTCAACTGCGGTGTCGAGGACCGGGTCGCCGTCATAAAACAGCGTCTCTTCGGTAACCGGGACGCGCACTGTCGGCACCACACCGATGCCTTCGATGTGGATGTTTTCGTCGGCATCCAGCCCGCGCCCGATGGTGAAGCGCACCGACAACGGCCCCGGCATCAGGAAGTCCTGCACGCTGCCGCCCAGCCCAGCGGTCGGGTAATGGCCGACAATCGCGGCACGGTCGTCAATCGTCGTGGCGTAGGAGAACCCTTCGCAGGCGCTGGCGCAGTTGGGGCCAACGAGCACCGCCACCTCACCCTGGTAGCGCAGTTCTTCCGGCGGCAGGTAGAACAGATCCGGGCGCTCCGTATCGATGAAGAAGTCGTCCAGCTCTTCGTCATAGAAGGCGGTGAAGCCCAGCACGTGCGGCTCATTGAAGAAGTAAGCCGCCAACTGATCCGCCAGGAAGCCGCTGCCGCCGCCGTTCTGGCGCATATCGACGATCAGCGCGGGCACACCCGCCTGGTTAAACGTCTGCATCATGCGCTCCCACAACTGCACGGTCAGCAGTTCGTTATCGAGGAAGCTGTAGATGCGCACATAGCCGATGCCCGGCGGGATCACCTGATATTCGACGGGCAGTTCCAACCCGGTGAGGCCCACGTTGAACGACGAGAAGTTGAAGCTCTCGCGCTCCGGCGAAGTCGTCAGCGTGACGGTCGTCGGTTCGCTGTCGCCGGGGTTCTGGTAAGTCAGCTCGACTTCGCTGTTCGACGGGAAGCGCATCACGTAGCGCAGCTGCTGCAAGCGGCGGAAATCCGGCGTGCTGAACGGCGACGACCAGGGCACCGTCAGTTCGATGGCTTCTTCAATCGGGAAGCCGTTGATGTCGAGAATCTCGGCGCGTAGTTCGATGCCCGCCTGCTCTGCGGGGCCTTCCGGCGTCAGGAAGTTGACGATCACGCGGCCATCGTCCACGTCACGGATCGCCATGCCCAGGCCGTCGGCGGTCTCCTGCGAGAAGCGCTGGTTGAGCGCCGGGGTGCTGCTGGCCGAAACATGACCATCCGGGATCGACCAGGTGAAATCCCGCAGCGCCAGCGCGTAAGCGTCAAAATCGCTGCTGAGCTGGGCCGCCGCAAAGCGCGGGCGGAACTCTTCGATCATCTCGTCCCAGTCGATATTCTTGTATTCGGTGAAGGCGTATTCGGCGCGCATCTTCTCGACCATCGCGTCGAAGGCATCGACAAAGCTGAGTTCGGAGAAGTCGTCGAGCGCGCTGAATTCCGGCTCGATCAGATCGACGACCGGGTTGGCCGAGCGGTCGAAGACGAACGGGTCGGC
This sequence comes from Chloroflexota bacterium, assembly GCA_010092805.1. GTDB lineage: Bacteria > Chloroflexota > Anaerolineae > Aggregatilineales > Phototrophicaceae > Flexifilum. The sequence continues at coordinate 3,323 of JAADYY010000304.1, forward strand.
GTCCATATCGACGATGGTGTAGCCCTGCGGCACGCCGACAATCGGGTCATCTGCGGTGAACAGCAGGCCGTCTTCGCCGAAACCGCTGGGGAAGCCCTGCGCATCATCCGGCGCGTAGATCAGGAACTTGCCGCCGATGATCTCGCCTTCTGCCGACGGATCGCTGCTGACGCTTGTCGAAGCATAGGCCGTTGACCAGCCGCCGCCAAACAGATCGCGCTCTTCCAGCACCGGGCCGCCGAAGATGTTTGTCCAGTAAGCGATGGCGAAGACCTGCACGCCGGTGTCTTCTTCGCCGTCGTTATCGACATCGCGCAGGCTGCCCTGCGGCTCGATGGGCAGCGAGATGCTGTAGCCGAACGGCGACGTGAAGAAATCCGACGTGATCTGGCCCAGCACCTGCGACTCTTCCGGCATCAAAAAGCCGCGATCACGATCCACAAATCCTGCTTGATCTTCGAGGATGACCAGCGGCTGCGCCACACCCGCCGTGAAGAAAGTGTTGGTGTAGGTCACCTCACCCGTGATCGCCACCGGGCCACCTTCATCATTGACGATCTCGGCAGCGGGGAGATCAGCTTGCGCGAACGCCAAGAGCGCGCCGCTCAAACTGAGGGCCGCCGCGAAAATCAGAGGTCTCATTATCACTTTAAGCACTTTAACGTTGCTCCTCTATTATGTAGGCTTCATCATTATAACGCGGACGTAAGACAGCCCCCACCATCTGTAGGCGGATTCTCATCTAATGTGGCGGTTTTGTGGGCGGATGTTCGCGGGGGGGTAGGCTTGCACCGATACACACCCGCACACCGCTCGATTCGGCTGCTCGAGCGGATGCGGGCGGGCATTCATGCAGTGCCGCGTGGCGGTCTAAAGTAGATCATTCACCGCTTTGATCAAGGCAGCGGCTGTGATCGGCTTGTGCAGATAGAGGAGGTGATCGTCGTCGCCGAAGCGCGCCTGTGGGTCGGCGGCGTCGGTGGCAATCGCGATCTGCGTGCCCAGCACCCCCAACCAATC
>JAADYY010000305.1 GCA_010092805.1 Chloroflexota bacterium
CCGCCTAACTCCCATTCACTTTCCATGGCACACCTCCAAAGCAAAACTCAGGTTTGAAAGTGGTTATTCTACGAGGCCACGATGTGAGGAAGCTACCTCAGGAGTTATCCTCAATACTCTATACACCGGGGTGAGGGCGCTACCGGTTCACAAAAGCCCATATGCTGTAGAAAAAATTTGATGCGATTGCCCTGCAACCGAAACAGGCGCATCCGGATGCTGGGGGCGAATGCACCCCACCGCACGCGCCGTCAGATCACTTCCAGGTCGCAGCCCCAGCGCTGCACCGCTTCCCCGACGAGCGGCTGCGCGACGGCCAGCAGGATCGTATCGGTTGGCGCGGCGGCGGCGAACGCTTCATTGAGTGCAGCGGGCAGCGACGGCGCGTAGCGCACATCGGCGTTGAACTCCCGTGCGGCGGTCTGCGCCGTGTTTTTATCCGGGAAGCGCACGCCCGGATTGATGTCCGACTCGGTGAGGATCAGCCGGCGGCTGGCCGCGCCCAACACGCGATACACCCCGGCGTAATCGCGATCTACGGGCGTGGCGACAATCGTGATCGGCGGCGCGCTGAGGTCGGCGGCCAGGCTCTCCAGCAGCGAGCGCGCCGCGACGGGGTTGGTCGCGCCATCGACGAACACCGCCGGATCGCTTTGTAGTTTGTGGATGCGCCCCGGCCAGCGGACGGCGCTCAGCCCCGCACGGATCGCGGCGACGTATGCCGGCGACCCATGCGTGATCCCCGGCAGCCGGGCGTGCATATTGCCCGCGCCCTGCACCGCGAGTGTCGCATTTTCGACCTGATGCCGCCCGCGCAAGCCGAGCGTCACTTCGCCGTAGCGACCGAGCCGCAGCCGTGCGCCGTCCGGCGTTTCGCCCAGGTAGTCGGCCATGTCAATCGGCGCGATCCACGCGAATTCGGCATCCTGCGCGTCGGCTTCTGCTTGAATCACCCGGAACACTTCCGGCGCTTGCGGCACGCTGTAGGCCCACCCCTGCCGCTTGATGATCCCGGCTTTGTGCCACGCGATGCGTTCGAGGGTGGGGCCGAGCTGCTGCACATGCTCCAGCAGAATCGGCGTGAACAGCGCCAGCTTGTTCGGCACCACCGCGATGTCATCGTAGCGCCCGCCGCGCCCCACTTCCAGCACCGCCGCGTTGACGCCCCGCTCCGTGAACCAGCGCAACGCCACCGCCAGAAAGATCCCCTGTGGGCTGAAGTATTGATCGCCAGTGAAGCGCGCCGTGATCGCGTCGATGTCGGGGCGCAGGGCGTTGAGGATGCGAATCAGATCAGCAGACGGGATCGCCCGCCCATTGATGCGAATCCGCTCGCGGTACGAGACGAGGTGCGGGCTGGTGATCAAGCCGACGGTGTGGCCGATCTTTTCCAGGAGTTTCGCCATGATCGCCGCCGTCGATCCTTTGCCTTTGCTGCCCGTGATCACGGCGTATTCACGCGCCGTGCCCAGCAGATTCTGGCGGCGCAGCAGATCAATCGTCGGGGCGGTGCTGCGGGCGCGTTCGTCGGGGCCGCGATCATGCTGGCGCACGCGCCGGAACGACTGAAAAATATAGGTAAGGGCTTCGGCTTCGTCGGTGAAGGGTCGCAAAGACATCGTTTCGCAACGTCCGTTTAATTTTGCGCCGCGTGATCGGCGTGTGAGCGTGGGGCAGCCGTCGAGCAGCTTGCCACCAGGATCGGTCTACAATGAGATCATGAACACATTACACCACAGCACACGGGTTGTGCTCACGTCTCTGTTGAGTCTGATGATTGTAGCGGGTTACGCCGGGGCTGTCACGCCCATCCAGCAGACCCCACCCACCCCGCAGATCACGCCCACGCCGCTCACCTGCCCAGACGCCGCCCCGACACAGCTCACGATGGGGCTGGCCGTCGTCGTCGCGGAAGGCATCGGGCCGTTGAATCTGCGGGCGCTCCCGGCGGTCAGCACGGGGATCGTGCGGCAGTTGTACCAAAACACGCCGCTGACGGTCATCGGTGGGCCAAGCTGCAACGACATCTACCGCTGGTGGCGCGTCGAGACTGAAGATGGGCGCGCGGGCTGGATCGCGGAGGGATCGCTGGAGGAATACTACATCGTCCCCGCCGATCCGACGGCTGCGGCAGCGACCCTGTCCGCGCTGACGATCACGCCAACACATACACCCACCCTGTCGCCAGATCTCGCCCCCGCAGCGACCGCCGAAATCGAGGTGCCAGCCGCCGCCGGAACGGGTACAATCCCCCCAACGATCAGGGCGACGCCATCCGCGACCCGCTCCCGCGATCTGTGACGATCAGCGCGTGAACGGGGCAACGCGGCGCTGCGCCCAATTGGGAAGGGCCAATGCTGAGGATTTGTGCGCGTTTGCTCCCCATGCTGCTGTTGATCACGGCGCTGCCGCTGGCGGGGCTGTATCTGCTGCCGTACGACGACGGTGGGCTGCGGGCGTTTTTCGCCGCGACGGACGATTGCGCGTCGCCGTGCTGGCAGGGGATCACGCCGGGCGAGACGACGATTGACGAGGTCAACGCGATCATGGCCGCTCACCCCTGGATCGACGCTTTGATCGGCTTTGACTGGTGGTGGAGTGACGCTGCCCCGCCGTTCGTGGATGCCGAGTACGCACGGGGCGCTGTGTGGGGCGTGCAGAACCGCGTGATCGGTTACCTGCGCCTGTATTCGCTCTCGCGCCTCGCCAATGTCTTGATCACGTATGGCCGCCCCGATGGCGGACGGCTGCGCACCGACGAGAGCATCGCAGGCGTGACGATGGTCTACGAGCTGACCTACGACGCCCTGCCCGATCACGTGATGACGGTGTTTGGGCGCTGCCCCTTCGATGTCGGCAGTCTGGCCGAGCTGCGCGTCACCCACGAACTCGGCGACATCATGGCGATGTACCTGCGCTACGGCTTCCCGCCCGATCCCATGCCGGACGGCTATAATCTACCTGAGGTGCTGCACACCTACTGCGCCGACTCAGTGCGCTGAGCGCTGCCGATTTGGCTTGTTGGAAAGTAACTATTCAGGCGCTGCTGATTCTTTTGCCCTCACCCCTTGCCCCGCGCCACCTGCCAACGGCAAGCGCCGCTGCGCGGCTGGTAGCGGGGGAAAAGGCGCTGATTGTGCTGTGTTTAGCCCCGCTCCCAGGGCTGAAAGCATGTTCGGGCGCGGGGTTGGGGTGAGGGCGTAGTTATATTGGAGACATTAATGGAGTCGATGAACACCTCTACCCTGGAAGGCTTCCGCCACATGATCCCCATGCCGCTACGCTGGGGCGATATGGACGCGCTGGGCCATGTGAACAACGCCAATTACCTCACCTACCTGGAGCACGCCCGCATCAACTACGTGCGCACGCTCGATCTGTGGACGGGGGAAGGCAATGTCCTCGGCATGATCGTGGCGAAGGTCGTCATCGATTACCGCCTGCCGCTGGTCGCGGAGGATGAGGTGTCGGTGCATACGCGAGTCGCGCGGTTGGGCACCAAAAGCTTCGATACCGAACAGGTCATCGCCCGCCGCGTGGACGGCGAACTCCAGCGCGCCGCCGAGAGCACGATCACGATTGTGGTGTTCGACTACTCGACCGGCAGCTCCGCGCCGATCCCCGACGAGTGGCGTGCGCGCGTGATTGACTACGAACCCGCCCTCTCCGGCTGATCACGCGGCGGCGTTTGCGCTGGGTTTCACAATCGCAGATCGGATTCTGTGTTATGCTCGGATCGGCATCATCAAGCGTTCGTTGAGTCTTATGAGGAGTGCTGCGCGATGATCATCGAACCGCAAGTCCGCGCGCGCGCTATGGCGCATCGGGCGCGGCAGGCGCGTGACAAACCGCCGCTCGACCGCGAGACGCTGCGCGATGTGATCGACCTCTCGCTGTGGACGGGCCAACTGCTGCTACAGCGCGAGAAACCCGTCGTCTAAATCCCCGCCGATCACGCGGGCGGATCGGGCGGGCCAAGCGACTCGGCCAGCAGTTCGATCAGGCGGGCGGTGGGGTCGTTGCTTTGGAATCGGGCGGCGACTCCACCTGCCGGATCGATCAGCGCCACGCCCACCGTCCAATCCACCTGTTCGAAGCCGAGCGCAACGGTCGCGCCCCCGTCCCAATCTGGCAGAATGATCACGTAATCGTCAACGGGGATTCCGTGCGGCACCTGCGCCGCCCCGCGTCGATAGCTGCGCTCCAGCGCGCTCACGGCGATGCCGCGAAACAGCCGGGGCACCACACGCAGATCGGCGACGTTGGCGATCAGCAGTTGATCCGTGCTGGGGTAGTGGTCGCGGATCGCCAGGTTGACCCGTTCGGGGATGGCCTGCGTGCCCTGCCCGGCGAACAGCAGCAGCGCCCACTTGCCCAGCGCGTTGAGCGGGTAGCGCCGCCCACTGCTCACGGCGGCGAGGGTGAGCGCGGGCGCAGATCGTGCGGTGTCAGTCATCGTGGCTCCATATGTTGATGTGTGCCGCCGAGTATGCCACGAGTCGCCGCAGGTGGGGAGCGTGAACTCAAGCGGCAACAATATCACCCGTTTCATCCAGCAAGAACCGCTGGCTGCCCACTGTGAGGATGCAACTATCACTGCTAAGCCAGCGCTCGCGCTCGGCGATGTATAGTGCCATGTCAGCGGGTTCGACGTTGCTCGAATCGTCCGCGAACGCCTTCACTTCGTCCCGATCCCCGGTGAGGCTGATGCGATATTCCGGGATCGCAAACGGCTTGACCTTGATGCTCACCGCCCGCTGCGTGATGTTCAGCTTCATGCCCCAGGTGTGCATGAGGTCCGCCAGGATGTCTTCATGATTGCTAAAATCAAAGCCTTCGGGTA
>JAADYY010000306.1 GCA_010092805.1 Chloroflexota bacterium
AGGCCGTATTCCTCCACCGCAATGTCGGTGATGCGCTGCGCGATCTTCAGCTTGCCCGCGCGGGTGTGAGCCATGCCCTCCTCATCGATGGTCATCGACAGCACACCCGCGCCATACTTGACGGCAATCGGCATGATCTCGTCGATACGTTCGCGCCCGTTTTCGAGATTGTTGCCGTTGATGATCGCGCGGCCCGGGTACACCGCGAGCGCCGCCTCTGCGACCGGCGGATCGGTCACATCGATGATCAGCGGCGCTTCGACGGCCATCGCCAACTTCTTGACGAGCGTTTGCATTTGCAGCGCTTCGTCGGCGCGCTCGGTGAGCGCCACGCACACATCCAGCATGTGCGCGCCGCTCTCGACCTGCTGCTCGGCGATGGGCACGACGCTGTCGTAATCGTCCTCCAGCAGCAGCCGCTTGACCTTACGGCTGCCCTGCGTATTCACCCGCTCGCCGATCATCGTGGGGCCGGGGTTGTGTACAAACGACACCGCCCGCATGTTGCTCGACGCCTGCGCCGGGATGCCCGCCGCGCGTGCCTGCGGCCTGGCGAGATCTGCTGCTGTGCCCGCCAGCCGCTCCGCGAATGAGTGGCCGTGTACCTTGCGATACAGCTTGTCGAGGTGCTCTGGGCCGGTGCCGCAGCAGCCACCGACGACCCCGACGCCCCAGCGCGTGAACTCGGAGACCATCTCGCTGAACGGATCGGGTTCCATCGGGTAGACGGCTTCGCCATCCACGTTGATGGGCAGCCCGGCGTTCGGCAGAATGCTGATCGGCAGGGGGCTGTGCTCCACCAGAAACTTGATCGGCTCGCGCATGTGCTCCGGCCCCGTCGAGCAGTTGAGGCCGAACACATCGATTTGCAGCGCTTCGAGCGTCGTCAGGGCGCTGGCGATGTCGGTGCCGAACAGCATTCGCCCACTGGTATCGAGCGTCACCTGCACTTGCAGCGGAATGCGCACGCCCGCCTCGGCAAAGTAACGGTTGATGCCATGAACAGCGGCCTTGACTTCCAGAATGTCCTGGCTCGTCTCAATTAACAGCAGATCCGCGCCGCCCTCGACCAGGCCCTTCGCCTGCTGGTAGAACACATCGGCCAGCTCGTCAAACGTGATGTTGCTCAGGTCGGGGTCGTTGCCGCTCGGCAGCTTGCCAGACGGCCCAATGCTGCCCGCCACAAAACGCGGGACGCCCGTCTGCGCCTCGTAGCGGTCGCAGACCTCACGGGCGATGCGCGCCGCTTGGCGGTTGAGTTCGAGCGTCCGGTCTTGCAAGCCGTATTCGGCCAATGTCAGCGGGTTGCCGCGAAAGGTGTTCGTCTCGACAACTTCGCTGCCCACTTCCAGAAATGAGGCGTGGATCTCCTGGATGATCTCAGGGCGGGTGAGCACCAGCGCATCGTTGCAGCCGTCGTACTGATCGCCGCCGAAATCCGCTGCTGTCAGGTTATAGCGCTGGATGCTGGTGCCCATCGCGCCATCGAAGATCACCACATGATCGGCGATGGCGTCGAGATAACGGCGGTTACTGTAAACTCGTTTGCTGTGCCGTTTCGTTGTCATACGTTACGTCTACTCCGTTGCTCATCCGTCGTCCAACGGATCGGTCAGAAATTCCGGGTGTTACAGCCGCACCGCCGACTCGACGGCCAGCCAGAACAGCTTCTCGCGTGTCGAAGTCTGGGCGACCCACCCCCGGTGATCCCAGGTGTCGCCGCCCACATCGTCGCCGCCGTAGAGCAGTTGGGCGAAGGTCACCTCTCGGAACTGCGCCACCGCGAAGAACGCCGCCGCTTCCATCTCAACAGTGAGGCAGCCTTCGCCGCGCCGCCGCGCGATCTTGGCGGGCGTTTCGCGGTAGATGGCGTCGGTCGTCCAGGTTTTGCCCGTCAAGTACGGGATGTCGTTGGCCGTCAACGTCGCCTCAATCGCTGCAACGCCAGCGGCGCTGGGCGCGACTTCACGGCCCGGCGGCAGGTAGTGATACGATGTGCCCTCATCGCGCACGGCTGATGTCGGGACGACGACGTGACCGACCGGGATTGACGAATCGAGCACGCCCGCGCCGCCACAGGCGACGAACTTGCGGCAGCCCAGCGCGATCAACTCTTCGAGCAGCGCGGCACTCAGCGGCGCGCCCAACCCGGCATGAATCACCGCGATCTGCTGGCCGTCGTGGTCGAGCTGGTAAACCGGGTGCGCGCCTAACTCGCTGCCCAGGCTGCTGAGCACGGGCGCATCGGCGCACACATCAGCGATCACCTGGGCGAAGAAGGTCATCACGCAGCGCTCCGGCAGCCCGGCGGGAGTCTTGCTGCGGTCGATCATGTGCTGCGGCTCAAGATGGGCGGTGCGGCTGGCGTCGTACTCCAGCAGTGGGATGTCGTGCGGCTGCATGTTTATTGAGTGAGTAGTCATACGTGGGTTACCTCAACCTTGATTCGATGGGATAAACGGATCGACGGGCTGATACGGGTTCGCTGCCTGCCCCCTAGCGGAATAGACGCGGCTTGATCACCTGGAGGATCAAAAAACGCCGCTCCGGTAATTCCTGGAAACGGCGTTTGTCGTCACGGTGATCGGCGATCAGCCACGCTCATCTTCCAGGCCTTACCTGACGGATTTAGCACCTTCCCAGCGCTCCGGGGGTTGCTGCGAGATCTGCGGGCCGTATCCCTCCCTCGCTCAAGATGGGCAGTACACTATTCAGTATTGTTAACGCTGTGCGCAGATCCTAGCCGAACGCGCCCAGCGTGTCAAGATCAAGTCTCGGCGGGGGTGCATTTCAGATTATTGGCAATATCTTAATGCCCTCACCCCAACCCCTCTCCCAAACGCACCTTCGGTACTGGGCGAGTGGCTAAAACAGTCCCTGTCGCGAGGTTGCCCCTGCGCCTAGCCGCGTAGCGGCGGTTGGGAGAAGGGGATTAAGGGGATGAGGGCTAAACTGCCAAAATATTGAAAAACACCCTCTCAGCGGGGCGTGGAACACATCGAGGTGACGCCACCAACGGACGCAGGGCAGCACCGGGCTTGAATCGCGTACAAATCC
>JAADYY010000307.1 GCA_010092805.1 Chloroflexota bacterium
GGATCTGTTCGCGCCGTAACCGCAGCACCCAACCCGCGCGGTTGAGCTAGACAGATACACGGGCGCGCCTGAGCAGATCGGGTGCGCCCGCTTTGATCCCCCGCAACAAACCGCCGGAGCATTCGCCGATTCACAGTGGGTTTTGGTGCAGATACGTTGGTCGCCGCTTCAGAGCATTGTAGCGATTCTATAACAACAAAATATAGACACTAATAATCTTAGCGGGTTGTAAGCTTAGAAGAGATGGCATACGCTATATCCAAATTCGCGTTACAGCCGTTTCTGCAACAATCGATGCGACTCCGCTGAAGGTGCCATACAGGATTTGCCGAGCCTGTCGATTGCATGGACAGGTGTAATGCGTCCAGTCGCCGAACACCACCACAACCCACAAAACACATTGAGAAACGCCCATGCAGCACGCAGCGCTTGGGTTAGGGCGACGGCCTGCTTAGGGATCCTGGTCGGGGATGATGATTTATCATCCCGGTACATGATTCATTCTATTTATTACTGAGGAGCAACACTATGCGACAGCACGCACGTTCTTCTCGACAGGGCCGCAACTGGCGGTTGACCAGCCTCACCCGGTTGGTTATCGCGCTGGCACTGCTCACGTTGGTCTTTGGCGTTGTTGACCCGTCCAACCCCGCAGAAGCGGCGACCTTCGTCAATGCCTTCACGAACAATCTCGACATCACCATCCCCAGTTTCGGGGCAGCCAGCAGCTACCCTTCGAACATCAGCCTCAGCTTGCCCGGACGCCGCATCATCGATGTCAATGTGACCATCTTAGGCCTCTCGCACCCCTCGCCGTCCAACCTCGATGTGCTGCTGGAGGGGCCAGACGGCGAGACTGTGCTGTTGTTCTCGGATGTATGCGGCAACGGGGATGTGGTCAACCGTGATTGGGAGATTAACGACGATGTGGGCAGCCCGTTCCCAAGCAACGGCCCATGTAACTTCAGCAGCACCTTCAACCCCACCAACCTCGGCAGTGGCAGCGATATCTTCCCGTCACCGGCACCGGGATCGCCCTATGGCTCGTCGCTTTCGGTCTTCGATGGCGCTGACCCAAGCGGTAACTGGGCGCTGTATGTGTACGATGATTTGCAGAATATACCCCCACAGAGCGGCTCGATAGATGGCTGGAGGCTGACGCTGACCACCAGCGACGTCATCGCCATCGACATCCCTGCCAGCGGTGGCAGCGGGGTCGCCGCGCCGTACCCGTCGACCGTCAATGTGCAGAATCAGTTTGGCTTGATTCAGGATGTCAACCTGCAACTGAATGGTCTGACGCACAGCTTCCCCGACGACATCGAAATGCTGTTGGTGGCCCCCAACGGTCGGGATGCCATTGTGATGGCCGATGCCTGCGGCGGTGCCGACGTCACCGACAACCTCATTAACTATGACGTGACCATCGACGATGAAGCGGCGTCACCGTTCCCCACCGGCGGGCCGTGCTTGTTGGCAAACTATCAGCCGGAAAGTTATGGCGGCACCGAAACCCTGCCCGCCCCGGCACCGCCCCAGCCCTATGGCTCGACGATGGCGGTGTTTGACGGCCACAGCCCGAACGGCACCTGGCGGCTCTACATCAACGACGACAGGAACGGCGATGACGGCTTTCTGATCGACGGGTGGTCACCCGTGTTCACCAGCCTCAGCAATGCTGCCATCGATATTCCCGGCAGCGCCTCAAACACCAGCGGCGTCGCCAGCCCGTACCCTTCAACGCGCACTGTCAGCGGGCGCACGGGCATGATCACCGATGTGGATGTGACCCTCACCGGGCTGTCACACACACGCCCAGATGACCTGGAGATTATGCTGCGGGCACCCAGCGGCGCGATGGTGATGCTGATGCGCGACCGGTGCGGCAACACGGATCTCAACAACGTCAACTTCACTTTCGATGATGATATACTTGCCGGCCCGTTGCCAGGTGCTGGCCCCTGCTCCGGGGGTACCTACAACGTCGGCAACGATGGCAGCGGCCCTTCCTTACCACTCCCCGCGCCGCCCGGCCCCTACGGCAGCAGCCTGTCGATCTTTGACGGCCAAAACCCGAACGGCAACTGGACGCTGTTCGTCTATGATGATCTGGGCGGCGACACCGGCTTCGTCAATGTGGGCTGGAGCCTGTCGATTGCGACGACCACCACTGGCAGCGGCGGTGGCGACCGCGTCGGCATCTACAACCCCAGCACCGCATTGTGGGCGCTGCGCAACAGCCTGACGACGGGCGGCGAAACAACACTCGTCTATGTCTACGGTGGTATTGCAGGTGGCATCGCCATGCTGGGCGACTGGAACGGCAACGGCATCGACTCGCCGGGCATCTACGTGCCCAGCCTGGCCTACTGGTTCATGCGCAACACCAACACCACTGGGGGTGCCGAAATCGCCGCGGTGTACGGCGGGATCCAGGGTGCGCTGCCCGTCGTCGGCGACTGGGACGGCAATGGCACCGACACCATCGGGCTGTACAACCCAGCCACCGGGCAGTGGCTGCTGCGCAACAGCAACACCACCGGCAACCCGAACATCAGCTTTGTGTGGGGTGGCATTCCCGGGGCGCTGCCCGTCGTGGGTGATTGGAACGGTGATGGCACCGACACCATCGGGCTGTACAACCCGGCCAACGCGCTGTGGATTCTGCGCAACAGCAACAACTCTGGCCCAGCGGATGTGTCGTTGGTGTTCGGTGGCATCGCGGGGGGCCTGCCCGTTGTGGGTGACTGGAACGACAGCGGCACCGACACCGTTGGCATCTACGTGCCCAGCCTGGCCTACTGGTTTTTGAGCAACGTCAACATCACCGCTGGCCCCCAAATCGTCATGGTCTACGGTGGTGTAGCGGGCGCAACCCCGGTCGCGGGTTACTGGGGCGACAGCACCCTGGTGCTGGGTGCAGCCGGCCCGCCGGCAGGTTACTTCACGCCGTCGCTGGCTTCGGGGGATGTGGCCCCGGTGGTACCAGCACTCGACCCAGGGCTGTTCGGCCTGAATGCCCCGGCGCTGCTGGAACCCGCCGCCGCGCCGATGCGCCCGTCGCTTTCGTCGTCGCGCGCGCAGCCGGCGGTTCCCGTCGATCCGAATCCAGAACTACCCACCGATATCGTGCCGCTGGACGGCGCGCAGGGCCGCGAACTGCCGGATCTGTTCGCGCCGTAACCGCAGCACCCAACCCGCGCGGTTGAGCTAGAC
>JAADYY010000308.1 GCA_010092805.1 Chloroflexota bacterium
CCGGCACATCGCCCAACGGTTGCGAATCGCGCAACCGCGCTACAATAAGATCAGAGTTTTTGCATAACATCTGTCTATGGAGGTGGGGTGATGATGTGGTTGGTCTTGTTCCGGTTTTTGTTCTGGTTCGGCATTGGCGCGGGCTTCACCTATGGAATTTTGCGCCGCAAAAACCGTGAAGCCGTCTTCGGCTCGATCATCGCCGGGTTGGTCGCCGGGCTTGGGGGGATTTTCGTGCTGCTGTTCGTGTGGATCTATCTGTGGTACTTTATGCCCGCGCGCACACCCCGCATCATCCCGTGACGTATTTGGGTGTGACCGTGCTGCCGCTGCTTAGATCAAACACTTGAAAACTGCGCTGCGGCAGCGTGATCACACCGCAGGTACGGCTGCCGTAAGTGTAGGTGCCGCACACCGACCCCGGATTGACGATCCAGGTATCATCAACCGGCGCGAGCAGCGGCGTGTGGGTGTGCCCCAGCACGACGACATCAGCGGCGGCAGCGGCGGCCACGCGCTGGAACACGGCTGGATCGCTGTTGTGCTGCACATACGCGAGGTTGCTCCAGGGCGCGCCGTGCGCCAGCAGCAGGCTGCACCCCGCCAACTCCGGCCAATCCGGCCAGGTGAGGCGGCGTGTATCTGGCAGCAGGTCGAGGTAGACGAGCGTCTCCGGCGTCACCAACCGCCCCAGCAGATTGGCGCTGGTGAAATCGCCGTTGCCGCGCAGCCACGTTTGATTCTCGTGGATCACGTCGTCGTGGTTGCCACGCACCGCCGGGATCGCGCGCTCGCGCAGCAGCGCCACAACCGCATCGCCGTGCGGCCCTTTTTCGACCAGATCACCTGCGCAGATGATCTGGTCAACACCGTGTGCGTCCAGCAGCGCGAGCGCTTGCTGCAACCCCGGCAGATCGGCGTGGATGTCAGCGATCAGACCGATTTTCATCGAAATTATGCGGCGGAAACCACCCGCTTCAGCGGGTGGTCGTTGCCGTGGCACTTGTTGACATCTGATCGTCTTGGCGGCTCAGCGCGTGGCGGAGCCGCTGCCCGGCTTGCTGGCAGGCCGCTGCACGCGCTGATCGCGGCGGTAGCTGCGGGCGTCTTCGGCCAATTCCAGCAGGGCGTCGCCGCGCATCCGCACGAACTGCGCATACTGGCGCACGCGGGCGGCGGCTTCGGTGTCCATTGTGTCCAACTCTAGATCGACAAGCGCCAAGGTGTCCAGCATCATGTGCAACCCGGAGACCATATGATTCATGATCACGCGCACGGCTTCATCGTCTTCGCGGCCCCGCAGATAGCCCGCCATATAGTCAGAGGCTGGTTTCCCGGATACGTCCATTGTGCTGCTTTCTTTCTGATAAACCATCAATGCACCATGCGAGTCGCTTACACATCACCAACAGCGGCGGTGGCTTTGGGTGAATGTGTTATATGTCCGTGCTGGTGACGTTCGATTTGTGTTACAACTAGCATACAGCAGTTTTGCGGTTTTCGATGACCAATTTCGGAAAATCTTAAGGTAAGACGATAGTCCCGATCTATCTGAATTTACGGAGTTGAAAGATGAAAAGTTCCATTGCTAGACAAACGATCTCGCCCGGAAGAACGCTTCTCACTGGTTTCATGCTGCTGATCGTCCTCATCGGGGTGGTGGGGGTGGCGGCGGCGCAAGACAGCGGCGCGCCGATCACCAACCCGGCGTTAGCGGCCCAAATGGACGATCTCGTGCTGATCACCGAACGGGTACGCGGCTTAGACACGCTGGAACCCGTCGAGCGCCGCTTCCCCACCCGCGCTGAGGTGATCGCCTACATCAGCGATCTGTATGCTACGGAACTGCCACCGGAAGAATGGGCGCGGCTGACGCGCTTTTACGTCGCGCTCGGCCTGCTCGGCCCGGACATCGACCTGGCCGCGACCTTCCTCGATCTGCTGGGGAGCCAGGTGGCCGGGTTCTACGACACCGACACACGCCTGATGAACGTCGTCCCGGTGTCGGGCGACGGCCCCGGCGACGGCCTCTCGTTCAGCGAGCAGATTATCTTCATCCACGAGTACACCCACGCCCTGCAAGATCAGCACTATGATTTGGCGGCGCTGCTGGAAGCGAGCGCGGATCTGCCTTTGGATCAGGGCATGGCGCAGCTCGCGCTCATCGAAGGCGATGCGTCGGCGGTGATGAACATCTACTCGCAGCGCGTGATCGAAACCAACCCGTTGGCCAGCTTGGCGCTGATCATCGAAGGGCTGCAAGCGGGCAACCTGTTCTTGCCAGAAGGCATCCCGGCGGCGCTGGCGCGTGAACTGCTGTTCCCGTATGAGGAGGGGTTGGTGTTCGTCGTGGCGCTGCTCGACGCGGGCGACGGCTGGGAACAGGTCGAGGCCGCTTACGCCGATCTGCCGCAGACGACCGAACAGATTCTGCACCCGGAAAAATATCTGGCGGGTGAAGGGGCCGTCGAGGTCGTTGGCGTCACCCTCAGCGATCAGCTTGGCGACGCCTGGGTGATCGACTGGGATATGCCGCTGGGCGAGTTTTACCTGCGCGAACACCTGCGCGCACAGCTCGACCTGCTGACAGCGCGTCAGGCTGCTGCTGGCTGGGGTGGGGATCGGTTCCAGTTGGCGCACAACCCGGCGACGGGCGCGATCGTGTGGACGCTGGCGCTCGCCTGGGATACGCCAGCGGACGCCGTTGAGTTCGCCGCTGCTTACGCGGCATGGGGCGCGGCGCGCTTCGGCGCGGCGGCGGATGCCGACGGCTGCTGGTCGGGTGCTGGTGCGGCGATTTGTGCGCGCGCGGATGCCGATGGCAGCCTGATCACTGCCGCCCCGACTCGGGCGCTGGCGTTTGATCTGCTGGCGGCTGAATGAGCGGGAAGCGCGCCGTACGCAGAGGTGCGGCTCAGGCGGCGGCCATGTCTTGGGAAAGGTTAGAAAGACTGGACGTAAGCTTGAATGTCGTAAGATTAATTAAACTTTCGCCCTGGATTGCTGACGGATTTCACAAGCGGAGTATAATCAAACTGTTATATCAGTGCCATTGCTCCAACGCCATTGATTAGAGGGAGGCAAGTATGCGACAGAAAGTGACAGGTATTCTGGGGATTGTGTTGATCTTCGGGTTGATGCTGGCGGTTTCCACCAACAGCCAGGCGCAGGAGATCAACACCATTGGCTACGGCGACACGGTGCAGGGCACCATCAGCCCGGCCACACCGCTCGCCATCTATAACTTCACCGGGGCGGTGGGTGATCTGGTCGTCGTGCAGGTGACGGGGATCACACTGGGCATGAACCCAGGCGTGAGCCTGTTGGCCCCGTCGCAGGAACAGCTCGCCAGCAACGATGACAACCCGTTTGAGCCGAACAGCACCGACGCCCGTATCGATTTCCGCCTGCCGGATAACGGCGTGTATACGCTGCTGGTCGGCGGCAGTGACGGGTCACAGGGCGATTTCGCGCTGCGCCTGATTCTGCGCGAACCCACCTTCGATATTCCGCTCTCGCCCGGCTCCACCACCCGCGCCGCGCTCCCGCAGGACGCGCCGCCGCAGACCTTCAGCTTTAATTCGAACCCGCTGTGCCCCATCTTCCTGACGGCCAGCGCCGAAACACCCGGCTTTGGGTTCATCATCACCCTGCGCGACTTCAACGGGCGCACCCTGGCGGTCATCAACGATCTGGACAGCGCTGTGCTGGAGATTCCGTTGGGCGACAGCAGCTATGAGGTCACGCTCGAATCGCTCGATCCGCGTGTTGAGGGTGTGGTGCTGCTCAGCCTGACCGGCTGCGACGACTTGCCAACCGCGACTCCAGAAGTGACCAACACCCCGGTGCCGACCTTGACGGCGACGCCGCGTCCGTTCCCCACCCCGACTGTGTGCAGTGTGGCCGCAACCGGCGCTAACATCCGCACCGGCCCCGGCCTGAACTTCGACATTGTGGGCGTGCTGCGCTCGGGTACGCTGCTGCAAGCGCTCGGCTTAAGCCCAGATGGTATCTGGTATGCGGTGAACTTCGGCGGTGCGCAGGCGTGGATCTCGAGCACGGTTTCGGTGCTGCTTGGCCCGTGCGGCGGGCTGCCGGTACTGCCGTCGCCGCCGACCCCGACCCCGTCGCCGTCGATCACGCCGACGTTTACATTCACCCCATCGCTGACACCGACCTTCACCCCCACCACCGACGTGCCGACCGGCCCGAACAACGTCGCCGACCCGGCGGCCAACATGCCGTAGGCAGTGCCAGAAACACACACGGGGCGCTCACGGCAATCATGGATTGCCCAGCGCCCCGTGCGCCTTCCACTGAATTCGTTGAATGCTACCTGATAGCTCGGTACCGCCGCTGGCCCGCGCTTTGATCGATCAGCGGGCGGTGTTCTGGCGCATTTGCGCTTCCATCAGTTCGCGGTTGCGCTGGATTTGCACCAGCAGGGCGCGCAGCAGCAGCACCGCCACCACCCCCAACACGATCACACCGACAGTGTCGTCGTTGTTGACGTTGACCGTGCTGCGGATGGTATCGGTGTCGTCCGCCGTGTTCTCGGCAGCCCGCCGATCAGCTTCTTCGCGGACGGCACGGCGGACAGCGCGGCGGAACCGTGCCCGGCGACGCCCGGCTTGCCGGAAATCTTCACGACTGAAGCGCTCCGGCGAAAACCCCTCTGGGCGACGACGGCCGCGGCGGCGCTCACGCGCGGGCGCTTCCCCATTGACAGATGGCTCGGTGGTCGCAGTTGGCTGCGCGTCTGGTTGCTTGTCGTTGCGTGGTGGCATGATCAATCCCTCCTCGGATGCGGAGACTATCCACTGACCGATACGCACCCTGACTATACCGCAGGACGCCGATCAGCGCCCACACGATCATCTGAGTGGGCAGGGGCAGCGCATCAAATTGGTGCTGCGGTTTTGGTCGTTGGTGGCCTGGTACCGCCCTCACCCCGGCGCTGCGCGCCCCCCCGCTCCCACTGCTTGGCGGGGCGAGGGGTGAATGCGCTTTAGACACGCCTGTGTATTTAATAATTTTGCCAGGCGCGGTCGCCGTTGGCTCCGATCGATTGATCGATGGGTCATGGGTAAGGAATCAGCGCGACCTGTGGCAGCAACCGCTCGACATCGGCGCGGCGACAATCGGCGGTGCCCGCCTGCAAACAAACCGCCGCCGCCGCCGCGAAGCCCAGCTTGAGACCTTCCTCAATCGGCTGGCCGCGCAGAATCGAGGCCGCCAGCCCCGCCAGCACGCCATCGCCCGCGCCGGACGCGCTGACCACAGCGATAGGCAGCGGCGGAATGCGGTAGGCGATGCCCTCCGGCAGCACCGCCAGCGCACCCTCCCCGCCCAGCGTGATGATCGGCGCGGTGCCATACTGATCGAGAAGCGCCAGGCCCGCCGCGTAGGCCCCCTCCAGCGACAATTCCGGCTGCCCCACCAGCGCGGCCAGTTCGTCGTGATTCGGCTTGATGTAGGTGGGCGCGGCGGCCAGCCCGGCGCTCAGATTCGGTTCGGCGGCGTCGAAGATCACCGGGATGTCACGGTCGCGGGCCAACCCGATGAATTCGGTGTAGAACGCTGGCGGCATGGCGCGCGGCAGCGTGCCGCCCAACACGACGACCGTCGCTTCATTGAGGGCGGTCAGGTAGCGGGCGCGGAGTGCCGCGACGTGCTCCGGTGTGACCTCCAACGTCGAGGTGGTGATCGTCGAAGCCCAGTCGTCCTCCTCAGAGATGATCACCACATTGAGCCGCGTATCGCCGCCCACTGCGATGAAGTCGGTTGTGACGCCGCGCGCATGCAGCAGCGCCTTGACCTTCTCACCCATCGCCCCCGCCGCGAAGCCCAACGCCAGACTCGGAATGCCCAGCTCGCCCAGAATCCACGAGGCGTCGGTCGGTTTGCCGCCCATGCTCTGGACGGTGGCGCGGGCGCGCATGGTGCGGTTGCGCTCGAACTTTGGGATGAACAGCGTCTGATCGATGGTCGTGTTGGCGGTGACGCTGACGATCATGACTCGGTTGACCGGCTTTCGTAGGCTTCGATGGCAGCTTCCATCGCGGCGCGGTCGCCCGCCAGCGAGTCGCTGCCTTTGAGGAGTTGGCCCATCAAAATGCAGTAGGCGTTCACGTCGAAACGCTCGACCGCGTCAAATGTCGCGTCGATGTCGCGCCCGATCACGAACAGGCCGTGCCAGGGGGCGATCACCCCGGCGGCGTGCTTGCGGATGCGCGCTTCGTTGCCACGAATGGCCCCGGCGACATTGGCCGCGAGATCGGCGCTGTGCGACGGCGCGAACTCGATCACCGGGACGGTGCCGAACTTGCGCGTCGCTTCGAGCACCGGCGGCATCGCGCGGGCGGTCGCGGCGAAGACGAGGGCGTTGCGCGCGTGCGCGTGGATCACAGCGGTGCCGTAGTCGCCGAATTCGTTGAGCAAGCCCAGATGCACCTGGCTTTCGCGCGAAAGCTGCCCGTCGCCGACCAGAATGTTGCCCGCCAAATCCGCGATCAGCACATCTTCTGGGGCGATCTGCCATTGGCGCTTCTGCCCGGTGTAGCGCGGCGTGATGCAGACCACATCGCCCGTTTCGGCGTGGGCGCGCACGCTGATGTTGCCCCCGGCGGCGTCGGTCAGTTGGCGCTCGAACAGCATCCGCCCAAAGTAGGCGATCTTGGCGCGGGCCGCAATCACTGCCGGGTCATTGACCAGCGCCGCACCCACTTCAGTATTCTTGACATTGGCATCCATCGTAATTTTCTCCCTGTGCCGGAGCGGCACGCTGAACAAAGTTGTGCGCACAAACAACGACAATTTGAAAAACAGGTGAATCTGCGTGCGCGTGCTTTTTGTTCATTGTACTCCTGAGTACGCCCGATGGGACGCCCGATTATGTGGATGTCGCAAACA
>JAADYY010000309.1 GCA_010092805.1 Chloroflexota bacterium
CAGCAGGCCGATGGTCTCGCGGTCGGCGGCGGCAATCGGCAGCGTATCGATGATCTCGCCGCTGTACATCACCGCCACCCGATCCGAGAGCGACAGGATCTCGTCCAGTTCTGCCGAAACCAGCAGCACCGCCGCGCCCGCGTCGCGCATCCGCACGATCTGCTTGTGGATGAACTCAATCGAGCCGACATCCAGGCCGCGTGTCGGTTGCGCGGCGATCAGCAGGCGGCTGTTGCGCGAGAATTCACGGGCGATGATCGTCTTCTGCTGGTTGCCGCCGGAAAGCTTCGCCATTCGCGTCTCGATGCTCGGCGTGCGCACATCATACGCCTCAACCAACTGTTCGGCGTTGGCGGCAATCGCCCGGTCGTCGGCCAGGATGCCGATGGCGAACGGCCCCACGTAATAGGTTTGCAGCACCAGATTGTCTTTGACGGGGAAGGCCGCGACCATCCCGTTTTTCTGGCGATCTTCCGGCACATGGGCGATGCCCGTCTCGGTGATGTGGCGCGGGGCGGCCTGCGTGACCTCGTGCCCTTCGATGACGATGTGGCCGCTGGCGGCATGGCGCAGCCCGCTAATCGCTTCGACGAGTTCGGTTTGGCCGTTGCCCTGCACCCCGGCGATGCCGAGGATCTCCCCGGCGCAGACCGTCAGGCTCACCCCCTTCACCGCCACCAACCCGCGATCATCGCGCACGACCACATCGCGCAGTTCCAGCACCGCATCCCCCGGATCGGCGGGATCTTTATCCACACGCAGAATCACCTCGCCCCCGACCATCAGTGAGGCCAACTCCTGCTCGGAGGTGGTCGCGGGGTCGGCGGTCGCGGCGACTTTGCCCGCCCGCAGCACCACCACCCGGTCGCAGATCGCGCGGATCTCCTTCAGCTTGTGGCTGATAAAGATGATGCTCACGCCGCGTGCGACCAGCGTCCGCATGATGGCGAACAGGCCCTCGGCTTCCTGCGGCGTGAGCACCGCCGTCGGCTCATCAAGGATGAGGATGTCGGCGCGGCGGTACAGCGCCTTGATGATCTCGACGCGCTGCTGCGCCCCCACCGACAGATCCTGCACCAGCGCGTCCGGGTTGACTTCCAGGCCGTACTGCTCGGCGATTTCGAGGATGCGCCGCTTGGCCGCCCGCCTGTCCAGCATCACGCCGCGCGTCGCTTCGTTGCCGAGCATGATATTTTCGGTCACCGTGAGCACCGGCACCAACTGAAAATGTTGATGCACCATGCCAATCCCCAGGTCGATGGCGTCGTTGGGGTCGTGGATGTTGGTGGGCTGCCCGTTGACGAGGATCTCGCCTTCGTCGGGGGTGTACAGCCCATAAATGAGGTTCATCAGCGTGCTTTTGCCCGCTCCGTTTTCGCCCAGCAAGCCCAGCACCTCGCCCTGATGCAGCTTCAGCGAGACGTGATCGGCGGCCAGGACGCCGGGAAACCGTTTGGTGACACCGCGCACTTCGAGCACCACCGACGCCGCGCCTGTGCTGGCCGCTGTCGGCGTTTGATCGGTCATTGTGTTCCTCTTCGCATCATTCAACAGATCATCGTATTCTTTAAAATTGTTAAGAAATGTAGATAAAGTATAACGCCGCGCACCGGGAAAAAAAACGGACGCTTCGCCGTGTGTCGAGAATGAAACCGAACGCTAACACGCGCCGGAGTCGTCGGGGGCGTCAGCGATCACCGCGCACAGATCGTCGGGCAGCAGCGGCAAGCGATCTGTGGCGGCGACCAGCGCGATCAGCACGTTATAGATGATCGGGCACAGCCCCGCCCCGTCGATGAGGTCGGCCAGCGTCCAGCGGAAATCCGGCGTGAAGGCGGGGTAAGCGCGGCACGTCTGCGGGCGGTGCGCGTAGACTGAACACAGTGTGCCGTTCAGCAGCGCGCATGGCCGCGCCCGGAACCGCCCCCACTCGCCGACCTGTGCCGCCGCTGCGTGATCGATGTAGCGGTCGGTCACCGCCGCGACCGGAAGATCCAGCCCGGCGGCCAGCCGAGCCGCATCGTCGGGCGTCAGGTAGACATCCAGCACACGGCAGCAGTTGGCGCACTGCGTGCAGTCGATGGCCGCGATGATCGGCGCGGCGATGTGATCGACGAGCCGGTCGATCTGCGCGTCGGTGAGCGCGTCTTCATCCTCCAGCAGGTAGCGCATCACCTCAAAGCGGTCGTGCTGTGCGGCAGCCAACCGCCGGATCATGTCGAGGTCGGTGATCAGATCAGCGGGCATCAGGCGTCGGATTGCTCGCTTTCGCGGGCGCTGGTGCTTCTGGTGATCGTGATCCCGGCCAGATGTTCCAGCGCTTTCGCCAGCGCGTGATTGCCTTCTTCGCCCAACCCCGCCGCTTGCAGCGTCCGGTACAGTTGATAGATCTGGCTGGTGCCGATCAGCGGGACGCCGAGTTCGTCGGCGGCTTCCAGCGCCAGCCGCAGATCTTTCTGCTGAAGATCAATCGTGAAGCCGGGCCGCCAATCCCGGTCGATCACCTGCGGGCCGCGATTCTGAAGCATCCAACTGCCCGCCGCGCCGCCCGTCACCGCACCCAGCGTCTTGTCGAGATCGAGGCCGCCCGCCTGCGCGAACAGCAGCGCCTCCGCGACCGCCAGCATGTTGTTGACCACCAGAATCTGATTGACGAGCTTGACCATCTGCCCAGCGCCCGGCCCGCCCACATGCGTGATCGTCTTGCCCATCGCGCGGAAGTAGGGCATGGCCCGCTCGACCTGCGCCGCCTCGCCACCGACCATGATGCTCAGCGTGCCGTTGGCCGCGCCCTCGCTGCCGCCGCTGACCGGCGCGTCCAGCATGTATGCGCCTTTGTCGTGCAGCCGCTGGCCGATCATGCGCGTGGCCTGCGGGCTGATGGTGCTCATGTCGATGACCAGCGCGCCCACCCGCACCGCTTTGATCACGCCGGGCGTGCTGTCCGTGCCGAGTATCACGGCCTCGACATCGGGGGTATCGCTCACACAGGTGATGATCACCTCGCAGCGGCGCGCGAGATCCGCCGGGTTTTCGGCGGCGGTCGCGCCCGCTGCGATCAGCGGCTCCATGCGGCTGGCTGTCCGGTTCCAGACACCCACCGGGAACCCGGCTTGCAGCAGATTGCGCGTCATCCCCTGCCCCATGATCCCCAGGCCGATAAAGCCGACTTGCCCGCCTGTGCTGCCGCTCATAAACCCATCCTTTCATAACTGGCTACCGTGCTGATCATGTGTTGGAATGAGCCTAGCGCAAATCATCAGCGGCGCAAGCCCTTGCCCGAACTGGCGCGTTTTCGTGCTCGCCCCCCAATTTCTGGGGGACTGGTGGTATATAATCTTACGTACGATTGATTTGTGCCCTGAGGCGGAGGAAGTTGTGTATGCCCCGATTTGTGCTGATTCTGATCTGCGTGCTGTTGATCGCAGCACCGGCGTTCGCCCAAACGAATACCGATCCGGTCGAGGTGGTCGAACTGGAAGGTGCGGTGCTGGAACGCGACGGCACCGCGATCCATTACTGGTTGGCTGGGCCGGAAACCGCCCCGCTGGTGACGTTCACGCACGGCGCACTCATGGATCACCGGATGTTTCTGCCGCAGGTGGCAGCGCTGGTGCCTGAATACCGTGTGCTGGTGTGGGATGTGCG
>JAADYY010000310.1 GCA_010092805.1 Chloroflexota bacterium
CGAACGGCGTGTAGAAGTCGCCGATCATGGGCCGCCATTCCAGATCACCTTCGGCGATCTCATCAAGCTGATCTTCCATTCGGGCCGTGAACTGATAATCCATCACATCTGGGAAGTATTCCGTCAGCAGATCATTGACGATTTTCCCGGTGTCGGTCGGCACGAGGCGCTTATCCTCTTTGACGACATACTCACGCCCCTGAATGATAGCGAGGGTGGGCGCGTAGGTGCTGGGGCGACCAATGCCGTATTCCTCAAGTGTGCGCACGAGACTCGCTTCCGTGTAGCGCGGCGGCGGCTGCGTGAAGTGCTGCTCTGGGAGTAGTTGCAGCAAATCCAGCGGCTCGCCGACCTCGAGATCTGGCAGGATGCGCCCAGAGTCCTCGTCCTGCGCGGCGTCTTCATCGCGCGAGTCCTCGTAGAGCGCGAGAAAACCGTTGAACTTGATGGTGCTGCCCGACACGCGGAAATTATACGGGCGATTCTGTGCATCTGGCCCGGCGTCGATGTCGATGCGCAGTGTGTTGTAGACCGCATTGGTCATCTGGCTGGCGACGAAACGCTGCCAGATCAGCCGATACAGCCGGTACTGGTCGCTGCTGAGCGATGCCTTGAGCGCATCTGGCTCGCGCGGCACGCTCGTCGGACGGATAGCCTCATGCGCTTCCTGCGCGCCTTTGGCTTTGGTTTTATAAGTCGGTGGCTCCGCCGGGACGTAGTCTGCGCCGAAGCGATTGACGACGAAATCGCGCGTTTCGCTCTGGGCCTGCGGCGAGACGCTCGTGCTGTCGGTGCGCATGTACGTGATCAAGCCGACCGAACCGTCCGCGCCGATGTCGATGCCTTCGTACAACTGCTGGGCGACAGCCATCGTGCGCTTGGCGGTGAAGCCCAGCCGACGCGAGGCTTCCTGTTGAAGGGTGCTGGTGGTGAACGGGGCCGACGGTTTGCGCTGGCGTTCGCCGCGTTTGACATCCGCGACCACAAACTGGCTCGTGTCCAGTACAGCAAGGTGTGGCCGCACATCGCCCTCGGCACCGAAGGCGATATCGTCGCCCCCGATCTTCATCAACCGCGCCACAAAGGCTTTATTGGCTTTCTTGCCGTTGCTTTTGCTTTGCTTTTGCAGCCGCGCATCGAGTGTCCAGTATTCTTCGGGTACAAATACCTCGATCTCGCGTCCGCGGTCAACGATCAGGCGCAGCGCGATGCTCTGCACACGCCCGGCAGACAGCCGGTTGCGCACTTTGTCCCACAGCAGCTCGGTGATGTTGTAACCCACCAACCGGTCGAGGATGCGCCGCGCTTGCTGTGCGTTGACCAGATTCTGATCGATGGTGCGCGGGTGGCCGAACGCATCTTCGATGGCGGGCTTGGTGATCTCGTGGAACACCACACGCTTCACCGGGATGCCATCGGGTTCGGTGGCCTCGAGTAGGTGCCAGGCAATCGCTTCACCTTCTCGATCCGGGTCGGTGGCGAGGTAGATCTCCTGCGCGCTTTCAACGGCTGCTTTGAGATCTTTGACCACATCGCGTTTGTCGTTGGGAACGCGGTATTTCGGCTCGAAGGCGTTCTCCACATCAACCGCGATCTGAGATTTCAGCAGATCGCGGACATGGCCCTTCGACGCTTTGACGTTGTAACCTTTGCCGAGGAAGTTGCCGACACTGCGCGCCTTTGCGGGCGATTCGACGATAACCAATTTACCTCCCGACTTCGACCGCGACGCTGTCTTTTTGCCTTTTTTACTTTTGGCTTTGGTCGCTTTGGTGCTCTGCTTGGCCGAGGCGCGCTTGGCTTTGGGTACTGGGTCGGGTTTTGGCAGGTCGGCATGTGCTTCCGTCGCGCCCATGCGGAACAGCGATGTCCCGCAGACCGGACATTCACCTTTGGTGGCGGGTGTGCTCGAGCTAGTGAATGTCGGCTGCGGGTTCTCTATGTCCCGTTTTGTTTTACATTTGACGCAATAGGCTTGCAGGGTATCGCTCATGCCGTTATTTGAACCTTACTGCTTCAATTGTTAATGGTGTTGTTCACACTTATAGATAGTTATCCTGCTGCGAGTCTCGCAGTTGATTCACGACTTTTTTAACATCCTGCGTTTGATCTTTGTGGCAGACCAGCAGGGCATCTTCTGTATCGACAATGATGAGATTATCAA
Organism: Chloroflexota bacterium; assembly: GCA_010092805.1. GTDB lineage: Bacteria > Chloroflexota > Anaerolineae > Aggregatilineales > Phototrophicaceae > Flexifilum. The sequence goes on from JAADYY010000310.1 coordinate 2,165, forward strand.
CACCAATGGTGACCGTCATTTTGTCACTGTAGATCAATGTGTTTTTCGTGTCAACCGTAATCCGGTGGGGGGCCGCACCGTGAAAGCCGTTGCCAGCCTCATCCAAGGCCAGCACATCGAACAGCGCATCCCAACTGCCTACGTCGCTCCAGCCAATGTCGATGGGGAGGACGATGATGCGGTCGGCCCCCTCCATGATGGCGTAATCCAACGAGATTTTCGTCATCTGCCCCCACGTTTGCGCGAGCGCCGATGCATAATGTGGCGTATCGACGGCAGCGGCGATGGTCAATAACTGCTGATGCATCGCGGGCTGCTGCCGCTCAAATTCGGCCAGCGCCCGGTCTGCGCGCCAGATAAACATCCCAGAGTTCCAACTGTATTCGCCAGAGCTGAGAAATGCAACCGCGGTATCCAAATCCGGTTTTTCGGTGAATCCCAGCGAATGATAGGCCGCGAACCCGCCCACCGCGCCGATGGTTTCGCCGCGACGAATATAGCCAAAGGCCGTTGACGGGAACGATGGGGAGATGCCGAGTGTGACGATACTCCCATCCTGCGCGATTTCGCCGGCGGCGGCCAACACATCGCGGAATTTTTCCTTGTAGGCGATGTGATGATCGGCGGTGAGTAACGCAATCGTCGCTTCCGGGTCGCGTTGCGCAATGACGGCCACGCCCAGGCCTGCCGCCGGGCCGCTGTCCTGACCATATGGCTCCAGGATGAAATTTGCCTCCGGGATTTCCGGGGCTTCGGTGCGCAGCGCGGCGGCGTGCTGCTCCCCCGCCACTACATAGATCCGATCCGGGGTAAACAGCGGTGCTAAGCGCTGCACACTGACTTTGAACATCGAGTCATCTTCGATCAATGGAAGAAATTGTTTCGGGGTCGCTTTGCGGCTCATGGGCCAGAGACGGGTCCCCCCACCGCCAGCCATGATCAGGGCGTAGTAGTGTTCCATGATGACCTCTTTCCGGTTACAGGATGAATGAATCGACGTATATTATGGCGGATGATCAATTCCTAAACATCATAGTTCGAAATGTACTGCATGGGGCCAACAACTTGTACCAAATCTTTAAGTTCCATGATTGCCAACGTGCTGGCGACGACGGCGGGAGATAGGCCAGACACCCGAGTCAGGTCGTCAATGTGCGTTGGTGTCGCGCCCAAATGCTGCAACAGGTGCGCTTCGGCTGCGTTGGGCGGCTCGGCGGCGGGGATGACGGTGGTTGCGTTTGCCGAAGATTCCGTGTGACTGTCTTCGGTGCGGCTGTGCTCGTAAGCGACATTCAACTCGCTGAGAATATCCTCAACCGACAGCACAAGCTTCGCGCCATCCTGGATCAACCGATTGGTGCCCTGGCTCGCTGGGCTGAAGATGCTGCCGGGCACCGCGAACACATCGCGGCCCTGCTCTGCGGCCAGCGAGGCCGTGATCAGCGCGCCGCTTTTTTCCGGCGCTTCCGGGATCAAGACGCCGAGCGCCAACCCGCTGATGATCCGGTTACGGCGCGGAAAATTGCGCCCGGCGGGTGGTGTGCCAATCGGAAATTCGCTGATGACAGCACCCTGTTCAATGATCGCGTGCGCTAAGTCCCGGTGATCTTCTGGGTAGACCTGTTGAATGCCACAACCGAGTACCGCAATCGTGCGCCCTCCGCCGTCAAGCGCGCCGCGATGAGCCTGGGCATCGATGCCATGCGCCAGCCCACTGATAACCGTCACGCCCTGCGCCGCTAGATCTTTGGCAAAATGATACGTGACTTCGCGCCCGTAAGGCGTGGCCTTGCGCGTGCCCACAATACCGAGTGCCAGATTATCTTGCGCTGTGAGTGTGCCGCGCACATACAGCACAAGCGGCGGATTGAAGGCGGTCTTCAGGGCGGCAGGGTACGTATCGTCGGCCAACGTGATCAGGTGTGCGCCGACCCGTTGAACGCGCTGCATCTCCTGGTCGAGATCGAGCGCCTGCCGCTCCTTGATCAACGTGGCGAGGGGTTGTGGACTCAGCCCAGCGCGGCGCAATTCATTTTCACTCGCTGACCAGATGCGCGCAGGATCTTGCAGAGTTTCCAGGAGCAATGCTAACCGCTTTGGGCCGATGTTTGGAACCAGACTGAGGCCAAGCCAATATTTTGGATCGTCCACGATGCGCTTCGGGAGTAGGTGTGATTAAGTGCCCGTAGCATACTCGTGAGCACGGCCCACTGTCAAGCGCGCATCGGCCAACTAGCCCTCCTCATTTGTCAGGCAGTAGGCCATTGGGTAGCTTGACAACGATAACGCCGCGTTCAATATCGGTGCTGACGATGGTTTCGTCCGTTGCTGGGATGAGTACCTCGCCGTACTGCGGGCTGTTGACCAAATAAACGTCGTTGGCACCGGTTTCGAGCACTTCGGCGATCTCGCCAAGAGTCTCTCCGGCATCGGTTTGCACCGTGACGCCGATCAGTTGGTAGAGGTAGTATTCGCCAGCTTCAAGCGGGACAGCGTGCGCAATGTCGATCATGACCATCAGTTGACGCAGTAAATCGGCCTGATTGCGGTCATCAACAGCCTTGAGCTTGAGCAGCACGTAATCCTGGTGCATCCGCATCGCTTCGACGCCGAACGCCTTGATGTCGCGCGCGTTCGGGTCGGTGCCCAGATACACCGACTCCAATTCAGCGATGCGCTCCGGGTAGTCGGTGAGCACGCGCACACGCAACTCACCGCGCACCCCATGCGGACGCAGTACCTCCCCAATGATTAAATACGCTGGTGACGCTTGCGCCCGGTCGTCGCTGCTCATGATTTACTGGATTTTGAGAATGATGCGTTTGGAGCCGTGTTCTTGCTCGCGGGTGCGCAACAGCGTGCGCAACGCATTCGCTACGCGGCCCCCCCGCCCGATGATGCGCCCGGTATCTTGCGGCGCGACGCGCAGCTCGATGATGATCGATGCGCTGGTCTCGCGGCGTTTGACCGATACACTCAGCGGATCATCAACCAAACTTTTGGCGACATACTCAATCAAATCTTCCATCGGAATCACCCAACGCGCTTGCACCGAAGCCGCATCACGTCACCCGGAAGCGCGACGCGGGCACAACCACAGGCAAACTAACTTTCTTCCTCAGCGGTTTCGGCAGCCTCAGCCTCAGCAGCGGCGGCGGCTTCGGCAGCAGCGGCGGCCTCGGCTTCGGCGGCGGCTTTGGCGGCAGCAGCAGCCTTGATCTTCGACTGGCCCGGCCCCGGTGCGGGGTAGCGCGTGCGCGGGCTGATTGGCTCGGCAGCGGCTTTGGCGGCTTCGGCTTCCGCGACAAGGGTTTCCATCGGCTCACCCTTGCGCAGGCGCTCAAAGCGCTCCCACGTCCCGGTGCGTCTGAGCAACCCCTTGACGGCATCGCTCGGTTGCGCGCCGACGCTCAGCCAATACAGCATACGGTCTTCCTTGACCTCATTGGTCTCTGGTTGCGTGCGCGGGTTATGCAGCCCCACCGTCTCGATGAAACC
>JAADYY010000050.1 GCA_010092805.1 Chloroflexota bacterium
AGGTGGGGCCATGAAGCCTACTGGTTGCAAACGCCACAAGCAAGATTCCAGAAGGATTGGAGAAACTCACAGTTATGATACGAACACTCTTTAGGAATTGGTTCCGCCACATGCGCAGACGCGGCCAAGTGGGCCAATCGATCGTTGTGTTGGCAATTGGGTTTATTGGCCTGTTGGGGTTTGTGGGCATTGTCACCGATGTGTCGCTGCTGTTCGCGCGGTACAGCACCCTGCGGCGCGCGGTGGATGCGGCGGCGGTGGCCGCTGCCGGGCAGTTGCGTCGCGTGGCTGACCCTACCCCTGGTAACCCCGTCGCTGAAGACGAGGCCATTAGTGTGGCGAACGTGAATCTGGCTGCGCGTCAGTTCATCGAACTGTACGGCCTCACGCCCAGCAATGTGCTGGTCGAAACCTGCCGCGCTCAGCGCATCCGCCGTATCGGCCCAAACGATATCCCCCCAGCGGGCACTTTCCCCGCGACGAGCTTGGGGCGCGAGATCGACCGGAACGACGTTGAACTCTTCCTATACAACCCAGGTGGGCAGGTGACGGGGCCGAACCCAGCGGCGAACCCCGAAGATCTCCTCTTGTTCGAGGAGTTGTGCCCGCCGACGGAACTCAAGCTGGTGCGTGTGACCGCCCAGATTGATGTGCAGACGGTGTTTATGCGCTTACTGGGACAACCCACCGTCACTTTGACCGAAGTCGCCATGTCGCAGACGGCGGTGATCGATGTCGTCCTGATTATGGACGTGTCCGAGTCGATGCTGCGCGAAACCACCTACACCGAATGGGAAGATGCCGGTTTTGGGTACCGTTACCTGCCGTCCTATCTTCTGGGTGTGGATTGGAACCCCACTCTCTACTCGATGACTGAAGCGCAGATTCAAAATGATCTGCAAATGACGGGCATGCTAGGGGGTCTACCCTTCCAAGCGCCGCAGGGTTTCGACTCGCCAACAACGCCTGGGCAATCCCAACCACGCGCTGAATGCCAGGTGCGCACGGTGCCATTCTTCGGGCTAGCGAACGTGCCGGTGCCAGAATGGCTGCAACTGGAATATCTCAACGGCCCCTTCGGCGGCAACTCCGCAGCCTTTCAAAACTATTTCGATGGGGCAGACGCGCCGCCGTCTTCCGGTGCCAACGCCGCCAGTTTCAACGGCATGGTGCCCACCTACGACTATTTCGGCTGCTGCAACGACCCCAACGGTGATGGCCTGTTTGATGATCTGGTCTGTCAACCGTTCCGCGAGGCGCGCGACGCTGCCGAAAACTTCCTGTCGCGGCTCGACTTCATTCGGGGTGACCGTGTGGCTTACGTCACCTTCGACCGTCAGGCTCATTTGATCGACCCGGATGGTGACCACACAGCGTCACCCATTCTGAGCGCCGGGCCGCAGGAACCCATGATCGAGGTCGAAAACACCTTCAGCGGCGGGGGTGCCTTTGTCCCAGGTGATCCGCTGTACCGCAAGGGGGCGATTGAGACTCTGCGCAATGTGGTCGGCGTGCGTGCGGAGCCAAGCAGTTATGTTGACAGCGACAACGACGGCATTTGGGACGCCGTCCTCGACGGTGATACCATCCGCACTTTTGGGACATTCCAGGCCGGCCCGCAACTCAATGAAATCCGCGATTTCCCGGTGGCACGCAACTGCCCGTACCAGGTTGCCTTCCTGCCCGCCCCGTTCCGCAACCCCGCCGCCGATTTTGACCCGGCCACAGGGCTGTTCCGCGACCCTGCTATGAATCCCGTTGGTTCCCCGGTTATCCCTGAAACCGTGCTCCAGGAAATTCTGACGACTCCAGCCTGGGCAACAGCCACCTTCCCACCGGGGTCGGAGTTGGTGGCGCAGCGCAACAGCTACGAATACTTCGGCTCGTGCCGCGGCACCAACATCGGCGGTGCGCTGGGTGCGGGCAGCGAAGCGCTGTTCAACAATGGGCGTCGTGAAGGCGCTGTGTGGATTATGGTGCTGTTGAGCGACGGTGCCGCCGGTGCCAGCAATCCGGTCGCGCTGGACGGTGCGCAAATCCCTGACGCACCCAATCCATACGAACCTGATCCGCTTGGCTCGGGCTTCTGGGCACCCTTGGACGGCGAAGTGCAGCCGAGTCCCCTGGTCACCATCACCGATGGTTACGGTGCCTTCGGCTTGTGCCCGTACGGCACGGCGGCCACCCCTGGTGAGTCCGTGCAGTTGTTCGACTCCGTGCCGCCGTTCTGCAGTGATGAGCAGCCGGAAACCCGCACCTACTGCTACGATACCACCATCGGGCTGCAGCCCCCGGATTTGCAGGCGCTCGAATACGATCAGCGCTGCATCGATTTCTATGATGTCGATGATTACGCCCGCGATTGGGCCGATTGGGTGGGCCTGGCGAATCTCAATGTTGGGGCGGCCGGCGCTGGTGTCACGCGCGTCGGTGATCAGCAGTTGCCGACGATTTTCACCATCGGCTTCGGCTTGAACTTCGATTTTGACCCAATCGCAGGTACAACCGCCTGCGCCCCTACCAATTACGACTGCCAGCGCGGCCTCAGCGGCAGCACCGACGAAGACCTGCTGCGGCGGCAGGATTATGTGGGCGAAGAACTGCTGCGCTACATCGCTGATGTGGGCGACAACTTCCGCGTTGACAACGACTACTGGCAGTGGCATCTGGGGGACCGCATCCCGAACTTCATCGATTTAAATACCCCAGATTGGCAGGTGCAAGGTGCGTGCCAGTTTGGCCCCCCTGCGCCGCCACCGGTGTCACCGCTGCCAGCCCAACCGCCTGCCGCATTCTTTGACCCAGTGCCACCGCGCCAGAGTTGTGGCAACTATTACAACGCGCCGACGGGAGTCGAACTTGACCGCGCCTTCAACGACATCGCATCCCGTATGTTCACGCGCTTGTCACAGTAACCAGCCAACGAGATTCCGGCTCAACAACCGGGAGGACTTATGAGCATTCACGACACCAACGAACGTCCTGTGCAGCGCCAAAAGCAGGGGCAAACACTTGCTGAGTTTGCCCTCACCCTGCCGCTGCTGCTGCTATTGTTGTTCGGCATCATCGAGTTCGGGCGCATCTTCCAGGCGTGGGTCACGCTGCAAAATTCGGCCCGCGCCGCGGCGCGCTATACCTCAACCGGCCAATGGGACAGCGTCCAGTATCCCCTTAACCTCAATTTCGACGACACCATCGGTTGGCCCGGTGATCTGAATTCGGTGGTGCCGTGTGAGGCCAACGACTACATCCCGCCGTTCGACCGCCAAGCGGAACTGGATCAGCGTGGTACCAACGCCACCATTTACCCGAACACCGCACCCAGCAATATGGCGTTCGACGCGGTTGAAGTCTTCCAGGGGGGCACCGAAAGCATTTATGCAACCTGGTACGGTGGGGACGACTGTGACCCAGCCAACCCCGACGATCAGGAACGCCGCAAAGACATGGTGCGCATCCTCTCGATTTACGATGAAGCGCGCATCGGTGCGGCAGGGTTAGGTCTGGGCGATGCGATTTTGCAGACCCCGCCGGCCATCGGCCCGACCTACATCGGTGCCAACGTCGATCCGAATTACCCAGACCCGACGACCGTCCCCTGGTATCAAATCTGGTACCGCCCGGTGCCGGGTGATGACAATGCCATCCTGGAAGCCAGCGATTTTATCTCCCCAACCGGTTCTGACCAGCCAGGTTGGTTCGATGTGATGGTGTGCAGCAGTTCGCGCGTGCTGCTCGACACCAACAATGTGTCGGGGAATGCTGCGGGGTCGCGCTTCTCCAGCTTCCCACCGCAAGCCGGTGATGCACGCAGCCCGGTATGTGTTTTGGAGGAGGAGCCAACCAGCGTAGGTCTGGGCGCGGCACCGAATAACTGGACGGAAAATGCTGGCGTCCCCTGGCTGGATCCCGGCGGCCCAGGCGACACCGTTCACATTGTTGTGACGTTCAACCACCCGCTGGTGACGCCGCTGGGGTTGGCCTCGTACTTGCAGCTTCAGGCACGGCGCACCGTCATCAACGAAACGTTCCGCAGCCCGCGCGCGCTGGATCTGACGGGGAACTTGCCGTCGCCAGGTGGTTCGATTGTCGGTACCCCGACGGATACGCCTGGTGGGGCGACGAACACACCCACCGAGACGTACACCCCGGTGCCGCCGTCGCCGACCAATACACCCACCGAGACGTTAACGCCCTCCCCGACTCCGACCTTCACAGCGACACCGGTCTTCACCTGCGGCACACAGTCGTTGGGTAACGTGACGATCACCGCCAACACCGTGAGCATCGAAGTGGTCAACAGCTATACCCAGGCTGTCAACCTGAACCAGGCGGCTTTGGTGTGGCCGACGGGTCTCAATCCCCTGGCTGTCACGCGGGTGCGCCTCAACAGCTTGCCTATCTGGAGCGGCAACGATGCCAACCCGGCCACGACCGTCGGTTTTGGTGGCGCGGATGGCCCCTTCTCGGCGTTGCCGCAGAACCTACAGCTTCCGGCTAATTCGGCGTCGCAGGTGACCTTTGAGTTCTTCAACAATACGCAGCCGCTCAATACGCTCTTCGGCGCGCACGACTTCAATACCTCGACGATCCAGGTCGAATTGGGCGGTACCCTGTGCCCACTGACGCTGAACAACCCGACGCCGACGCCGACCAATACGCCCAACGTGGGCACGGCCACCAACACCTTCACGCCCACGCCGGACTGTGTGCCGGGCCTGATCGGGCTGTCGCCTGTCAGTTACGAACCGGCGGGTGTGGTGCGCATCACCATCACCAACTTCCGTAACGTCCCGGCGATCTTGAATGCTGTCAACATCTTCTGGCAGGATCCCAACAACAGCGGTGTGCGTCTCCGCGAAATCTTCGGTGGTGGTACGCAGCTCGGTAACTCGCAGCCCATTTGGAATTCTGGCAGCCCCGCTCAGGATGCCAACCCGCCGACCAACTCCACGACCGAAGGCACGTGGACGAACAACCTCGTGATCCCGCCGTTCGGTGGTACCGCCAACCTATTCCTGGTCTTCGGTGGCGCGGGTGGCCAGTCCCTCGATGTCGTGGCAGGCATTCAGCCCTGGCATTGGAATGGTTCGCAGTTCGGCTTCGCCCTGCCAGACTGCCCCGGCTTGACGGGTACGTTGGTGGGTGGCCCCGGCAACGAGACTATCCCGCTGCCCATTATCAACACACCGACCCCGACGCTGACCCTGACGCCGTCGAACACCTTCACCCCGTCGAACACACCGACGATCACCCCAACGCCGTCGAACACCTTCACCCCGTCGGTTACACCGACACCGTCGAATACGCCGACACCGTCGAATACGCCGACACCGTCGAATACGCCGACGCCGACGCACACCTTCACGCCGTCCAATACCCCAGCCGTGACGCCAACGAACACGATCCAGGCTGGTTTCGTCGACTAAGCAACACACTGCACTACAATCAAAACCCCTGGTCTGAAACCGGGGGTTTTTGATTCGCCTTGCTTCTGTGGATGTGCAAACTCGCGGCCAGCCGAATGGCTACACCTTGATCCCAGCGCGTGCGAGCTTCACTTCCAGCCGTTCGCGTGTATCACGGATCGACAGATTCAGATACGGAAAGCCGAGCCAGGCATTCATGAAGCCGCACAGCGCGCCCGTCACCACACGGAACGCGGGTTCGGTCTCACGTGGCGGCCACAACTCAAACGGCGGATAACTGAGGAGCTGGCTGGTGCCATCCAGCCCAATCGGGCCGAGTCCCAGAAACAGATACAGCAAAATCGGGACGGGGCGCACTCGACGGCGCACAAACGGGATCGCAAAGAGCAGCCCACCGCCGAACAGCGCGCTGTACGTGCCAATATCGCGCGCACAGATGGCCATTTTGTAGCCCATCTGCTCGTTGCCGAAAAAGTAGCGCGACGCAAATTGCAGCAGTGGACTAAACACATACGGATCGAAGCCCGCGATCGCCGCTTCAGCTTGGTCAACCGTGCCGGAGAAGTGAAACTCAATCGCCTGATTAAGCGCCGCATCAAACCCCGAATCTTCGGCGCTGATGTAAACCTCGTATGGCGTGAGCGGCGAATCGCTGATGGCGCGTGGGTAAAAGCCCTGCTCGCCAAACAGATAGGCCGAGCGAAATGCGAATTGATGGCAGAACGGCCCGTACAGCGTGTAGATCACCTGCGCGGGTTCGGTCGCACCTGCACGCATCAGCACCGGCGCGAGGATCGGCAGGATGGTGAACACCCCCAGAATCGTCAGCACAATCCGCAGCCAATTCCGGGTGAAGCGCAGCACCCAGATGTTAATGATCAGTGCTGGGCTGAGGCGCGGGCGGCTGTCTGTTGTCATAAGCATCACTCTTGGGTTTATTTTGCGGAATTCGATCACAGCAGCAGTATAACATCAGCACCGCCGTGAGGGTGAAGTTGGGTCAGCGATTTTCCGCAGCGGAAGACGCCACCGCCGCCAGCAGCGCCGACCGGGTTGTGGGGCCGTAGAAGATGTGTGTGATCACACCATTCGGCGAGATCACATAGGTTGAAGGCTGGCCGCGCAGGCGATACACCTCAGCAAGCGCACCGACCGGGTCAAGCACCACATCAAGGGTCAGGCCGCGCGCCGCCAGCCAGGGGCGAATCTGAGTGGGGTGCTCGCCCAGGTTGACGGCCAGCAGCCGCACATCCGCCGCGCGCGGATCAGCATCTGTGTTTTCGACGAACGCCTGCAATTCCGGCATTTCGATCTCGCAGGGGCCGCACCACGTCGCCCAGAAGTTGACGATCACAGGCGAGCCGCGCAGCGCCGCCAGTTCGATCACGTCGCCGCCGAGCGTTTGTGCGCGGAAGGGTGGGGCCAGCGCATCGATCTCTGGGGCAATGTAGCGCGCCTCCGCCCCAATCAGCGCGTCGGAGCGGCCAGAATAGGCAGCACGTGTAGGCAACCCCACACGCGCTAATACCGCCAAGCCAACGATCATCAAGAGCAGCCCCACACTCAGCAGGGCTGCACGGGTTCGAGTCGTCATGCCACCGATTAGGAGAGGGCTTCGGCGAGCATTTCGGTGATCTGCCCGCTCGTCAGCGGCCCAAAGTGGCGCGTGATGATCACGCCGTCTGCGTCAAGGATGTAAGTCGAAGGGTACATCAGCACGCCGTACTGGCGCTGAATCTCGCCCACTTCGTCCATCACCATCGGGAAGGTCAATTCCAACTCAGCGCGGAAGTCCAGCACATCATCGATTGTTTCCTGGTTGTTCACCGCAATGACAGCGAAGCCATCGTCAGCGTGCTGGTTCCAGGCTTCCTCAAAGTCGGGCATCTCGATCCGGCACGGACCGCACCACGTCGCCCAGAAGTTGAGCAGCACCACCTGACCGCGATAGTCGGTGAGTTCGAACGGCTCGCCGCTGTCGTCCACCGATGTGAAATTCGGGGCAAGCTGGCCAAGCCCAGTACCGACTTCCAGCGCCGCTGGGGCATCAACGGGTTCTTCGATGGTGTTCGCCAACCCAGTGATGTCACCCACAGCATCCAATGGCGCGCCGGCGGCGCTGTCATCATCACTGGGCGTCGAGTTCGCATCGGCAGCGAGGGCCGCTTGATTATTCGGCTGATTCTGCGTCTGCGCGACGGTCACCGTCTGGCTGCCATCGTCGTTGATGCATGGGATAAATTCGCCCAGCGTGATGTCGCCCTCAGCCAAATGGAGCGCGCACTCTTCCATACGGAACGAAACCTCGGCGAACTCGTTGGCAAACCGCTGGCTGAGCGCTTGCAACTGATTGCTGGCGATCAGCACACCGATCAGCACGAGGAAGGTGCCGCTGACCAATTCGATGGTGCGGATGTTGCGCTGCAAACCGCGCAGTACACCCTGCGCGCTGTCGAGCATGAGCGCAGTGAGCAGGAACGGAATCCCCAGGCCCAGCGAGTAAGCGACCAGCAGCGTCCCAGCCTGGCCAATTTCGCCGGCTGTGCCCGTCCAGGACATCGTCAGAATCGCGCCGTAAATCGGGCCGATGCACGGCGTCCAGCCTGCCGAGAACACCACACCCATCACCGCCGAGGAGGCGTAGCTCTGCTGCCCGCTGGCGACCATCTGGCGGCGCGTGTCGCTGTAGAACGCTGTCTGGATGCGTTGGATCGTCCGCGCCCAGAAGCCTTGCGGCTCAACGAAGGCGTTATCCAGCACCAGCCACAGCCAGAAGACCGCCAGCACCGGCAGAATGAGCAGCAGCTCCATGAAGCCCCACACGATCAGCGCGGTGCCTGCGGCGGCGAAGCCCAGGCTCGTGTAGATGCCGCCCCAGCGCTCCAGATTCGCCTGGAAGCGGTTGAGCAACGACGGCACAACCCCCATAAAATGCAAACCGAAGACGATGATGATCACACCACCGACGCGCCCGATGATGTTGGTCACCAGGAAAAGATTCTCACCGCCGATCTGGTTGATGAATGCGGTAGAGAGCAGACCAATCGCCACGAAGACGAAGGTGAACCCGCCCACAAACGCCAGCCCATGCACAACGGTGCTAAAGCGGCTGCCCAACGTGGGGGCAAACGACTGCGCGCCGTTCGCTGTTTGCGCGGCGACCGTGTTCGTCACGCGCCCACCCATATACCCAATATACGCGGGCACCAGCGGCAGCACACACGGTGAGACAAACGACACCAATCCGGCGATAAACGCCAACCACAACGTCAATTCCACGAGATGTAACCTCGTTCAACTTTTACATGCGATAGGTATCACGAATTTTACAGAAGACCGTTTCAGATTACAGCTTCTTACGTGTCATTTCCGATGTTCGGCGAGAGATCTTACGCCTTTTTAAAGAGATCGCGTTCAGGCGATGTGGATCGGCGTCTCTTCGGCAATCCATCGGTACAGCCAGCGCGCCGCCGCCGGAGCAACCTGTATCGCTGGGCCAACCGCTTCTGATCCGAAGCGATTGTGCCAGTAGGCCCCAGCGACGCTCAACCGCGCATCATCGAAGATCAGCGGCCAGGCCGCACCGTGATAGGTTGCAGCCGCATCCGCCGCAACACCGCCCGGCGCACGCCGCACCACCGAGTATACCCCCGCCGGCAGCGCTCCACCGCTGGCGAAAGCTGTCCGCAGCCGCACCTGATCGCGGTCATAGGCCGTGATCTGACGCGCCGCGCGGTCGATGACAAGGCGGCTGATCGTTTCTGCGCGCACATCGACCTCCGTTGGTGCCCAGGGGGCAGACTGCGTCCAGCCCAGCACTGAGCCATCGGATGCAGTTAAACCCGGTGCGGCGACACCATACCAGCCAACGACGGGCGCATCGCCGGGCAGATAGTCGATCATCTGGGCGACGCCGCCGTGCCCGATCCGCGTGATCAGCGGGGCGTCCGGCGCGCACCACGCCCGAACCGCCGCGACTGGCCCGGTGACTTCCGCCCAAAACGGCGCTGCTGGCTGGCCCATTGGCCCACCAGCCGTGAGCAGCATCGGTTGCACAGACTCGCGGGGGATGAAACCGTCAGTGGTGCGGTACCACAGCGAATCGGTGGCGGCGGCCAGCGGGATCACTGTGTCTGGCAGCACTTTACGGAGGATAGACGCATCCGCCGCCGGGCGCTGGTAGACAGCCGTCGGGAACAGCGCGCGCCCGCGCACCACCTCAAGCGCTTCGGGGGCGCTGTGCGGGCTGCTGTGCGGGGCGGTCAGCCAGGGTAGCTGACTGCCCACGAGCGCGATCCCGGCGAGCTGCAAGAATCGCCGGCGCGAGAAGGTGTTGTGTATGATTTCAGATGATATGTTGCTCAAGCGGCTGCCTTTGACGACTCACTCAGCCATCGACATGGACGATCACGGTGTGCGCTGGGCTGACATCCCCCGCTGCATCGATGGCGCGTGCACGAAGCGCATACGCGCCAGGGCCAGGCGGTGTCCACGCCACCGACCAGCGCGCCGTCGCGGTGCGCAAAGGCTGCTCAACACGCAGCGCGGCCCACGGCCCGTCATCGATGCTGATCTCGACGTGGGCGACCGCACGCTCCCCGGCGAAGGCGCGTCCGGCGATGGTCACGGGGCGGCCCGCCGAGGCCCGCTCCTGCATGTGATCGATTTGGGCGATGGTGGGGGCCAACGCTTCGTCAAATGCGCCGGGTGAGGCGACCGCCTCCCCACGCTGCTCCCAGAAGCCGCCCGTCGGTTCGGCGGTGAGTTCCACCCGCTCGACCCACTTGGGCTGCTTGTAGGCCGCCAGCCCCGGCGCGACCAGCCGGGCCGGAAAGCCGTCGTTGGCAGCCAGCATCGCGTCGTCCTTGTCATAGGCCAGCAGCGCCCGCCGCAATTGATCTAACGTGAGGATGGTGCTGTAGCGGCCCGACGCATGGATGGTTGCGTATCTGACATCCGGGGCGCTATCCACTGCGGCAAGCAGCGTCTCGAATGTGACGCCGCGCCAGTTTGCCTCTTCGATGAGCGGGGCTTGGTCGCCTGCCGAACCCGCCCAAGCGGCGATGGCGCTGCGCTGCTCGACAGCCGGCAGCGCGAGCAGATCCCAAAACGAGAGAATCAGAGGATGAGCAACCCGCCCGCCGATGGAGAACGCCCATTGGCTGGGCCGGATTTGGTGGATTTGGGGAACTTGGGGTTGGAAAATCATCATCGCTGCGGCGGCCCTGACCATCTGCCCAGACGATCCGGTGAGGTGTGCAGCCGCCCGCAGCTTAAGCTCAGATCGACGCTCACTTAACGACGCACCGCCGCCTCAACACATTTGGCCCCCGTGCTGCCGACAATTGCGCCGTGACGGATGCCCGCCGGGATCTCGGCGCGGTCGCCCGCCCGCAAGCGCACCCGTTGGTTGCTGTCTGGCAGCGTCACCTCGATCAGGCCCTCGATGACATACATCACTTTGGTGTAGCCATGACTGCGGACGGCATAGCGATAGTTGGGGCGGTTGTCCCATACGTAAGGACGCAGCCCTTCTTTCTGCATTTGCCGGGTGATGATCGACAAGGTGGGGTGCTGCCCGCCGCGCCAACGGATGATGCGCACTGCACTCTGCTGGATCGCCATGTGTCTTACGACTCCTATTAAGCTGACTGCTATAACCCTACGAATCCGATGCGATATGCAAATGCATTCTAGCGCAACCGCAGTTGTTTTTCCAATATCCAACACGGCTCATGCACATAGCGCACCCGCCCCTCATGATCGACATAGCTCCAGTTGCCCGCATCTTCCATAAAGACGCGGTAGCCGCTACGCTCGTAAAGTTGGCGCGCGCGCGGGTTGTCTTTGGCGGCGGCGATGGTCGTCCAGCCGAACCCCGCCTCTGCCGCAATCACTTCCGCCTCTTGCAGCAGCCGCGAGCCGATCCCCTGGCCGCGAAACATCTCCATCACGCGCAGCGAGTACAAATAGGCACGCCGATTGCCGTCTGCCAGCCGGCTTTGCCCGCCACCGATCTGGATGAACACGTGCCCAATCGGGAAATCATTGCAGTCCGCGATCAGCATCACGCGGCGGCCCTGCTCCTGCTCCCGAAATGTACGCCGAAACAGATTGCGGAAGTGCGTATACTGCCCGTACCATTCCAACTTGGGCAGGTCACTTTGGATCGCTGGCCGCAGTATGACTGTCAGCGCCAACGCAAGTGTGGGATTGTCAAGAGTCGTCATCACAGACTCCATTTTCAAGCAGTGTATCGAGCAGCCGCTGTTCATCCGCCGTCGAACCGACCAGCCCATCGAGCCACGCTGAGCGCAGCCGCTCCAAGATCACCCGGAAACATGGCCCCGGCGTCAGGCCGCGCTGCCGCAGCGTGTGCCCGTCGGTGTATGGGCGCAGCGCCCGCCATTCACCAGCATACTCCCGAATGCGCGCCCGCGCTATCGCCGCTTCGCAGACCAACCAGACCACATACAACGCCAGATCCGGCGTGCCGTTCAGCAGCGCGTCGATCTGGCTGGGCCGTTGGGCAGGATCGGCGAGCGCGTCGCCCGTCTGGATCAGGCGGGCCGCCGCCACAATCGAGTCGCGCAGTGTATGCGTTATCAGCAACCGATCACACCAATCGGGCACGCGATCATAGGGGATCAAGCTGCCGATCAAGTGCCAGGCCAGATCGACCGGGTCAACATCGAAATCCCAGGGCGGTTGGCTCGCCCGCGCCGCTTCAAAACGGCCAATGATCCGCGCGTCGATCACCAACGCCGGGTGGATCGCCGCCAGAATCCCGCGTTCATGCAGCAGCAGCAGACCGTGTTCGGGCGTCTGCTCGCGCAGCAGCAGCAGCAGTTCGTTGCGCAGCCGCTCCCCGGTGATGCGCCCCAACATCGGCAGCGCCGTCCGGATTAACTCGGCGGTGCGGGCCTCCAACTCAAAACCCAGCCGTCGCTCGAAGCGCACCGCGCGCAGAATCCGCGTCGGGTCATCAACGAAGCTCAGGCTGTGCAGTACGCGAATCAAGCGCGCGTCGAGATCGTGCAAGCCGCCGTAAAAGTCGAGGTCACGCCCCTGCCGCACCGCTGGGCTGAGTTGTACCGCCAGCGTATTGATCGTGAAATCGCGGCGGTGCAAGTCCAGCTTGATCGAGCCGTTGTACACCGTCGGCAGCGCGGTGGGGTGTTCATAAAATTCGTTGCGAGCGGTCGCAAAATCGATGTGATCCGGCAGCGCATTCAGTTCGAGATCAAGTGCGGACGCTGCCGCCGCATCGAGCGTCCATTTCGCCGTCCCGAACGGGCGAAAGCTGTGGACAGCGCCGCCGTATTGCGCTGCCAGATCCTCCGCCGCACGGATGCCGTCACCCTCGGCGACAAAATCGATGTCGTAGTTGGGGCGTTCCAGCAGCAAATCGCGCACGACGCCACCAACCAGATACAACGTGATCCCGGCAGTTTGCGCATACGCCGCGATCCGGTCGATCAGATCTGCGACGGGCTTGCCAAGCACAGCCACAATCTGTGCCCCGCTGATTGTCGGCGGCGTCTCCGGCACAGTCGTGGGGTGGACACGCGCCCAATGCGTGATCAAGTCGGTGCGTGTGACGATGCCGATCAGCCGCGACTCGGCATCGACCACCGGAATCTGCCCCCAGCCGCTTTCGACCATCCGCTGTTCGAGCGTGAACACCGAATCGTTCGGCCCCAACGTGACCACGCCGCTGGCCATCACCTCACGCACCGCCAGATCACCCAAGCCATGCTCCACCGCGCGATCCGCGTCACGGCGCGTCAGCAGCCCAACGACGCGCTCGTCATCCAACACCGGATAACCTTCATGGCCGATGCGCCGCAGTCGCGGCACCACATCGTTGATCACCTCCGACGCTTTGACCGTCCGCGCACCCAACGACATCAAGTCGGCGACGCGCACCGCGGGTTCGACGATGGCGTAAACCTGCTCCCAGATCGCCGCGACCGCCTGATCCAGGCCGCCGTTGTAGATGGTCGCTGCCGCCGCACGCTCATGGCCGCCGCCGCCAAAGGCCCGCGCGACCGCCCCCACATCGATGGCGTCTTCGGTGGCGCGGCATACGAGTTGGATTACGCCGGACATCTGCACCAGCAGGAACAACGCCGCCGGGTCGAGCGTGTCGCGGAGCCGGTGCGCCACTGAATTGACCTGTTCGATATACGCTTCGGAGCGCGCCGCCGCGACCGTCACCGTGTAGCCTTCGACGGTGCGCGTCTCTGCCGTGCTGACCAGCCGTTCGAACAGCGCCTGCTGCTCGGCGTTGAGCGGCGGCTCCAGAAAGCGGCGGATCGTGTCGAGCACCGCCCCTTGATCGAGCAGCCACGCCGCCGCCCGCAGATCACGCGGGTCGGTCGCGCCATAGGTCAACGATCCCGTGTCCTCGTAAATGCCGAGCGCCAGCAGCGTCGCCTCTAGCGTGCTGATCGGGAGACTCTGCGCCTGAATCGCCTCGACGAGCAGCGTCGTGGTCGCGCCGATAGTCTCGCCTGTGAAGGTCGTGCGCCCATCCACATCGATGTGCAGCGCATGGTGATCGATGATGTGGATGGGCGTCGTCGGCGTGACGCCGCGTACCCCTTGCGGCACACGCTGCGTATCGACGAGTGTCACCTGCGCCAGCCGCCCCGACGGGCGCTCGTCCAGCGTGATCAGCGGCAGACCGCTACGATACAGCGACAGAAAGCGCGCCACCCCCCGGTTACAACGCTGCGGCAGGATCGGCAGTGCGTCCGGGTGGAGTTTGTGCGCGGCCAGCAGCGACGCCACCGCGTCGAAATCCGCGTTTTCGTGACAGAGAATGATGTGCATGGGCGAGTTCGGCGTGAAACCGTCTACTTGGTCAGCGGGGGTGATCGGTGCCATGATCAGCGCGAGGCTAGCGGCCAACCCATCGGCGTGAACGTGATCTGAAGTTCGGGCATGGCACGGTAACTGATCGGCAACGAGTATAGATCAGTCAGCGCGTCTGCGCCAACCGCCTCGACCCACGCGGCACGTGCTTCCGGTGAAGTCAGCGCGACAATCGCCATCTGAATCTGCCCAGTCTGGAGTGCCGTTAGCGCTTCATCCGGGCGCAACGATTCGACGCGCCCCCCGATACTTAACACCTCAAGCTGGGCCGCCAATTCGAGCGCGCCCGGCGCGGCTGCCGCCCCCACCGCCACATCGAAGCCGTCGGGCCAGCCTGCGTTCGCCAGCCGCACCCGCGAATCGGTCAGGTCGGCGGGGGTGTGCGGTTCCACCTCCGCGCCGGGGATCGCGTCGGCGACAAAGCGGGCATCCAGCGACGCACGGATCACATCAGCGACTCCCGGATCGTTCAGGGGAGATTGCATCGGGTCGATCACCAGCACGATCCGATAATCGACCGGCGACCGCTGCCCCCCCGGTAGATCGCCGAACGCGACCAACACATCGTACTGCATCCCTAAATCGGCATCGATCTGATCAGCAGCGGGCAGCGACGACGGCAGCAAATTGACCACAGCCCCCTCGGCGATCAGATCCAGATCGGCGACGTGCCCGGCGGTGTTGCGCGCAAACACATAACGAATCGCGCTCGGTGCGGCGGTTGCCGGGTCTGGCGTCGCGCTCACCACTGGCGTGATGTTCACTGGCAGCGGGGTCACTTCCGGTTCACAGGCCGCCAACCCGCAGATCAGCACTGCCAACCGCGCCACCAGCCACCAGCGTCGCATCGTCTCTCCCTCACACCTCAGGCGTCACCCAGGGGCCAACGAGTTCGCGCGTCCACATGCTGAACGACGTACTGGCGTTGAAGAAGCTGAGCACCGCGAACGAGACTGCGGCGTTGCGGTCGTCGCGCCCACGCAGCAGCGAAAACAGCCCCGGCATGATCACCACCAGCCATGCCATATACAGAAAGTAGATGGTGGCGCGCCCAGAACGCAACGTCAAGCCGGTCAACGACATGATCACGCCGACGACCAGCACCGCCGCCGCCAGGATCGTGATCGTGGCGACCGCGCCCCAGTAATTGCCCGAAATCTGCTGGTTGCGGATCGCCAGCGACCCGGCCCAGATGCCCAACGCAATCGAGAACAGGATGTGCGCGTTGAAGAGAATGTTGTGAAAGTCGTTCAGGAATTCCATCGGTTATCCGGTTATCCGGTTCTTGTCGATTGTTTTATGACTGCGCACTAAACTACAATCTGTGTGACGAGCACCTGCGCCAACCATACCGTCACCGTCAGGTTGACGATAACCAGCACGCGAGTCTGCGCCGCGCCGCTGATGTCCACCGCTTCACCGCCGCGCATATCGGTGCGCCCGCTGATCAACATGCTCACCGGGATGCTGATCAGCACCACCACCCCTAACCACAGCGGGAAGATGCCTTGCAGCAAGGCCGCCAGCAAACAGACAGCCGCCACCGCCACCGAAAGGTACATCACGGCGTAGGTGCGGCGTTCGCCCAGCAGAATCGCGGTGTTGCGCAGCCCGGCGGCCTTGTCCATCTCGTAATCGCGGATCTGGTTGTAGAGCTGGCCGTACACCGACATCAGCGTCACGCTGGCGGCCACCAGCCACACCACACCCGGATTGCTATCATAAATGAAGTACCCGGCCAACAGCAGCAAGCCGCTGAGCATCAGCGAGTGCGAGACAACATCGGTGACGGGCCAGGCTTTCAGCCGCACCGGACGCCACGAATACAGATGCGACAGCATCAGCGTCACCACCCCAATCAGGAACACTTCCAGCCCACCCAGGGCGAACATGATCAGTGTCGCTACCGCGACGATCAGGCACGCTGCGTAACCGATGCGCACCCCAATGCGTCCACTGCTGATGGGGTTGCGCGCCGCGCGGGCTGGATCGCGGGCGTCGTCCGGCGCATCTTCAATGTCATTGATCATGAAGGCGTAGGCGACCACCAGAATGTTCGCCAGCATCACCGCCACCAGCCGCCAGTCGAGCGGCACATCGTTGGGGCGTGCGGCCAACAGCGCGCCCAGCAGCGTCAAGGGGATGACAAATGTCAAATATTCTTGCCAGCGCGTCAACTGAATCAAGCCGCGAATTTGTTCCCTGAGTGGTGTGGTTTCCACAAGACTGCCTCAACCCTGCTGAAACGCCAATAAAACGCGCCAAGCATAGCACAGATTGCCGCATTTGTGGACGCGCATTTAAGCTGCCCGCTTGCGCGCGCTGGCGCGGCAGCCGCACGAAGATCGCTCAACACGCGGTTCGGCGTGCGGGGCCGGGCTTGCATTTATGCCCATTCCGGCTATAGTTACAAACCATCTGTATCCGGGTCATCTTGCCGTTCAGCATCAACCCAATTAGCAGCAGCGGCAGCAGAAAACTCTAACGAATAATCAATGCCTTTTCGTCGTGAATATGCTATTATTCGAAGGATAGAGCGCTATCTATCAACTTACCTCACTGGGCACACCATGACTCAGATCCTTCTCATTCGCCATGCCGTCAACGATTTCGTGAAAACGGGCAAGCTGGCTGGCTGGACGCCTGAAGTTCATCTGAACGATGAAGGCAAAGCACAGGCTGAAGCGTTGGGCCAACGCCTGGCCGATGCGCCGATCAAGCACATCTACGCCAGCCCGCTGGAACGTACGATGGAAACTGCCGAGGCGATTCGTCAGCACCACGCCCACCTGCACATCCAATCGCACGAAGGCATCGGCGAGGTGCGCTACGGGGATTGGGAGGGCAAGTCGATTGCGTCGTTGCAGCGGCGCAAAATGTGGCAAGTGGTGCAGGAATACCCTTCACGCGCTTACTTCCCCAACGGCGAAACCATGCGCGGTGTGCAAACACGCGCCGTCAACGCCATCGAGTCGATTGCCAGCACCCACCCGCGTGTGATGGTCGTGATCGTCTCGCACGCCGACTTGATCAAGATGGTGTTGGCGCACTACCTGGGGATGCACCTCGACAACTTCCAGCGGTTGGTCGTCTCACCGGCGTCTATCAGTATGCTGGCGCTGGGTCATTCGCGCCCGTTTGTTGGGGCGATGAATGACCTGGGCCACTTGGCGCAGATGGAACGCGAGCGCAAACAAGCGCAGCAGACCAACAACACGACTCCTGTGACTTAACGGCGGAGCAGCGGCGCGTTATGGCAAATATCGAAATCGAACTCGATCCCGTAGACTTCATCACCGTCGGCACGATTGGCCCCAAGGGGCAGCGTGTTTTCCACTTGCAGGCGGGCAAAGATGATCAAATCGTCTCAATGGTGATCGAAAAAGAGCAGGCTTGGGCCTTGAGTGAGGCCATCAAAGAACTCATCGATGATCTGGATGAGCGGCACCCTGAACTGGGCACCTCTGGGCGCGGGCTGGGTAACATGGAGCTGCGCGATCCGGTGGAACCCGTCTTCCGCGTCGCCCAAATGGGCCTGGGCTACGATGAAGACCGCGATATGGTCGTGTTGGTCGCCCAGGAACTCATCATCGTTGATGAAGATGAAGATCCCGACGCAGTCGAACCGAGTATTGTGCGCATGTGGTGCAACCGCGACCAAATGCGCGCGCTCAGCGAACACGCCATGGACACTGTGCAGTCCGGGCGTCCCGATCCCAAGCAAAATGGTCGATTAGTCTATTATTGGACATAAACAACCATGAGCGATCACGAACACGAGCAGGACCAGTCGCCACAGGAACCCAGCAACGCAGCGGCCAATGACGCAGGCCAGAATGACTCCGTTTCAGAGTCCGCTGCGTCGGAAGCGGTTTCCATCGAACGCGTGCTCGAAGCCCTCAACGAAGGCGATATCTGCGATGAGTACGGCATTCTGCGTTGGAGTTCCAATTATGCCTTCCTCGTCTCGGTGACGCACAAAGACATCACCACGACGGCGGTCTACAAGCCGCAAAAGGGTGAGCGCCCGCTGTGGGATTTCCCGGATGGCACCCTCTGCTACCGCGAGATGGCCTCGTTTCTCACTTCGCAGGAACTCACCTGGGATATTGTGCCACCGACGGTTCTGCGCGAAGGCCCGCGTGGTCTGGGATCGATTCAGTTTTACATTGACCACGATCCTCGCGTAAATTACTTCTCGCTGGAAGACGAAGAGGCGATGATCCCGCAGTTGATGCGAATCGCCACATTCGATTACATGGTCAACAATGCGGATCGTAAGGGGGGGCACTGCCTCGTCGACGGCCAGGGGCACATCTGGGGCATCGATCACGGCATCACGTTCCACCGGGCGCACAAACTGCGCACCGTCATCTGGGATTTTGCCGGGCAGCCCATCCCAGAGCCGTTCCTGCAGGACATCGACCAGCTTTGCCTGACGCTGGATACCCAAACCAGCACCTACCGCAAAGAGATGCAGAAACTTCTCTCGCAAGCCGAGATGAACGCTTTCCACGCGCGCGTGCGGCACATGCTCAAGCAGCGCCGCTACCCGCTGCCGGGGCCTGGCCCAAACTACCCCTGGCCGCCGGTTTGATCGCTGGACAAAGCCAGGTCTTAACACTCCCTTAGACCAATCTTGCACTGCGCATAACAACACATCAGCAAAATACTACACTGGTTTGTCTCGCAAGGGTTGCTTGCGAGACAGTGCTTTAGTGAGCCTATTGTTTTTTGGAGGCATTGTGATGCTGCGTAAGATGAGTTTTCTGCTGAGCGCTCTGGTGCTGGCCCTGGTTGCGGCCACCGCTGCGGCGCAGGACGACACGTTTGAACTGACCATCCTGCACACCAACGATTCGCATTCGCACCACGAACCGAACAGCGATGGCGACGGCGGTATCGCCCGCCAGGCGACCGTCATGAACCAGATTCGTGGCGAAGTCGACAACCTGCTGCTGCTGTCGGCGGGTGACCGCTTCACCGGTACGCTGTTCCACCAGCAGTATCGCGGCGCGGATCAGATCCAGATCATGAACCTGCTGGGCTATGACGCGCTGGTCATCGGCAACCACGAATTCGATGATGGCGAGGAATTGCTGGAAGCCTTCGTGCAAGGCGTGGAATTCCCGGTGCTGAGCGCCAACGTCGATTACAGCGCTTTCCCCGGCATCGATGAAGTCATCGAGCCGTTCACCACCGTCGAAGTTGCGGGCGAGCAAATCGGTGTCATCGGCCTGACCACCGAGGACTCGACCGTCACCTCGAACCCGAACGACGCCATCATCTTCGACGCCGACTACGCCGGCATCGCCAACGCCGCCGCTGCCGAACTGGCCGAAGCCGGCGTCAACAAGATTGTGCTGCTGACGCACATCGGCATCAGCTTCGACCTCGACCTGCTGCCGCAGCTCGAAGGCATCGATGTGGTGTTGGGCGGCCACAGCCACACGCTCCTGGCGAACCGCTATGCGGACGCCGCGCGTGAATACCCGGTTGTTGCGGAAAGCGCCACCGGCGAGCCGATCATCTATGCACAGGTGGGGTCGAACAACGTCTACCTGGGCCGCATGGATCTGGAATTTGACGCCGACGGTCTGCTGACCGACTTTGACGGCGACGCCATTCTGCTGTCGCGCTACATCACCCCGGACGCCGAAGTTCAGGCGCTGGTGGAAGAACTGGCTGGCCCCATCGAAGCGCTGCGCGCCGAGCCGATTGGCGCTGAAGCCGCTTTCGTGCTGGACGGCGACCGCACCGTCTGCCGCTTGGAAGAATGCCACCTGGGTAACATCATCACCGACGCGCTGATCGCCGAAACTGGTGCCGACATCGCCATCCAGAACGGCGGCGGCATCCGCGCGGACATCGACGCGGGCGAAATCACCCTGGGTGAGGTGCTGACTGTGCTGCCGTTCGGCAACCTGGTCTCCACCCTGGATCTGACCGGTGCCGACATCGTGGCGTCGCTGGAAAACGGCGTTTCGCGCATCACCGTGACCGATGGTGTCATTTCGCGTTCGGGCGCAAATGGTCGCTTCCCGCAGGTTTCGAACCTGCGCTACAGCTTCGACCCGACGCAGGAACCGGGCAGCCGCATCGTCAGCGTGGAAGTGCTGAACGACATGGGCGCGTTTGAGCCGATTGATCCCGAAGCCGTCTACTCGGTGGCCACCAACGACTTCATGCGCGCGGGTGGCGATGGCTACGAACTGTTCGAAACCAACGCGATGAATGCGTATGACTTCGGTCGCCCGCTGGATCAGGTCGTGGCCGAATTCATGGCGCTGTTCAGCCCGGTGTCGCCCGAAATCGAGGGCCGCATCACCATTGTCAACGCGGAACTGGAAGCGCGCTAAGCGCCCCACCGCCCACAGACCCACTCAAGGCGCTGGAGTGTCCCCACTGCGGGGATGCTCTGGCGCTTTTGATTCGGCACGCAAGCGCGCGATTGTTTATTTTTCTCCTGTCGCGCTGTGCGCTACAATATTTAGAAATCATTCGCAAATCAACTCAATCACAAATCCCACACCCGCCCCAGGAGAAGCCACCGTGTCCAGCGACCAAGCGAGCGATTTGAGACGGCAGGGCATTGCAGCGGCGAAAGCCAACCACAAAGATCAGGCGCGCCAACTGCTTCAGCAAGCCATTCGCCTCGACCCAAGCAACGAGGCGGGCTGGCTGTGGCTCGCCAGTGTGGCCGCCAGCGCCCGCGAGCGTCGGTTCGCGCTGGAAAAGCTGCTGGAACTCAACCCAACCCACGACACCGCCCGCAAAGCGCTCGCTGCAATGGAAGGTGAGGGCACAGCGCCGCCTGCGGCATCCGCGACGCCACCCGCCGCGCCCGGCATCAAGCGGCTGAGCAGTATGG
Organism: Chloroflexota bacterium; assembly: GCA_010092805.1. Classification (GTDB taxonomy): domain Bacteria; phylum Chloroflexota; class Anaerolineae; order Aggregatilineales; family Phototrophicaceae; genus Flexifilum. Next base: position 21,181 of record JAADYY010000050.1, read on the forward strand.
GGCCATCACCCGAAGCTGCCCCGGACCCCACAACCGCGCCGCCAGCCCCGGAGCGCTCTGCACCGCAAGTTGCGGCGCGGGCCGCTGCTCCTCGTGCGGTTGATCCTCGCGCAGGCGATCCCCGCACAGCCGATCCAATGAAGCAGCCGCCGGGCATCCCCCTGCCGAGCGCAGACGCGATCACCGAAGCGCAGCGCCAGGCCGAAGCGCTCATCTTCGACTACAACGCGCCGCTGCCCGCCGATACGCGCTGGGTGCATAAGACGCGCGGGCGTGCTGGCGAACGCGCGATTGTCGTGCTGCGGTTGTACATCGCTGCCGCCGTCGCTGGGGTGCTCACGATCCTTGCTGTTGGCGGCGTTGTTGCGGTGCAAACCAACGATGACATTCGCGGGATTGTGCTTGGCCCCAGCTTGACGCCGACACCGTCACCGACGATCACGCCGACACCGACGCCGGGACTCACCGCGACACCATCGCCAACGCCGGGCCTGACGCTCACGCCGAGCGCGACCGTCCCGATCAATCTGCCGCGCGCGGATCAGTTCAATTTGCCGGGGCCGACGGATGTTTATCCCCCCATTCTGGAGCGCCCGCTGCTGAACGCCGCGCTCGCTTTGGATGAAGGGAATTTCCAGGTGGCGCTGCCCACGTTGCAGGCCGAACGCGCCCAGTTGGTACGGTTCAACCCGAACCCATACTATTATGAAGCGCTGGCCCTGCTCCAGCGCGGCGACCCGGAAGAAGCGCTCAACCTGCTGGACGAGGCCGAAAGCCGCCTCGATGAAACGCCCAACGAAAATAACGCCCCGCTGGTCAACGCGGGGTACGCAGAAGTGTTCTGGTATCAGGCACAGGAGGCCCGCGAAGCCGGGGCCAACGCCAGCGCCAGCCAATTCATCGCCGAGATGCGCGAACGCGCCGAAGCGGCCATCGACGGCGACCCGCGCATCGCGCGTCCGTACATCCTGCTGGCACGCGCCAGCCGCCAGCAGAACGATTTCGACGAAGCGCTGCGCATCCTCAGCCAGGGGCTGGAGGTAGACGCGCTGGAAGCCAACACGCAGTTGATCATCGAGCGCGGCGAGACATTCTTCGAGCGCGGCGAATACGATCTGGCGTCGTATCAAGGGTTCCTGGCGCTGTACATTGACCCGACGATTGAGGAGGCTTATCAACTGCGCTATCGCGCTGCCATCGCCGAGGGCAATCCAGGGCAGGCCGTCCTCCATGCGCAGGATTATCTCTTCTACTATCCGGGGAGCACGTTGGCTTTTTGGCTGCTAGGGGACGCCCATCTGGCGGAGGGCAGCCCGGAATTGGCGTTGGCGGCGTTCAATCGTGGGCTGGCGGGTGATGTTGAGGATGAGCCGACCGTCGATATGCTGGTTGCGCGCGGCCAAATCTACACTGATCAGGCTCGCCATGATCTGGCGCGGGCCGATTTCACCGAGGCGCTCAACCGGGCATCGGCGCTCGATTTGGCCCGTGCGCCGGCGATTCGGGCGCTGCGGATGCAAGCCGCCTACAACGATGGCCGCTTCCAGATCGCACTCGACGACGCTGAACTCCTGATCGGGACGGATGTGATCCCCGCGAGCACCATCCAACTCATCCGCGCGCGCAGCATCGTCGATCAGGAGTTCCCTGAGGGTGATCGCGCGCTGCTCACGGATGCGGTCGGGGTCCTCAACGATGTGACCGACCCCGATCAGCGCGCCATCGCGGATGAATACACCGCCCGTGCGCAGTTCGCTCTCGGCAACAACGCAGCAGCCCTCAACGCGATTGACTCCGCGCTGAACGATGCCGAAACCGGGGGCCGCCGCTTCCTGCGCGGCCAGATCCTCGAAGCACAGCGCCGTATTGATGACGCGATCCGCGAGTACGAATGGGTGCTGGCCTGGAGCCGCGTTTACCCGTTCAGCTTCCGCCTCGATGCCGAAGAGCGGCTGGTGGCACTGACCGCCGATTCGTAACCGCGTCAGTCTTCAAACGACGGCAGATCGAACAGATCCCGCGCCTGAATCACCAGGCCGGGGAACAAGTCGTCGCTGCCGATGATCTCGTCGCCCATATAAGTGTGGATGAGGCCGGGTTGGTCGCGCCGATACTGGTGAACCTCCTCGGTCTCGGAATACAGCATCCACACCTGCTCGGTGCCCGCATCCAGATAATCGCGCAGGCGGCTGAACAGCGCCGCCCGGCTTTCGCTGGGCGAGACGATCTTCACCGCTAGATCTGGCGCGCCGGGGAACGGCATATCCCGGTCAAAGTCGATGGGAATGCGGTTGCGGCGGATGAACGAGACATTGGGCACCCGCGATTTGAGGATGCTGCCGTCGGGGGCCTGCTCCAAGATGTACACCAGCCCTTCTGGCAGCACAAAGCCCAGCCCACGTTCAAACACATAGCGATCCAGCAGTTTGGCGACGTGAAACACCAGTTCGGCATTGTGATAGCCGGTCGGACTCATAGCAACAAGCTCTCCATTTACGACTTCCACCCACTGGTCTTCGGCTGCCAGGTGAAGCAGATCGTCTTCACTAATCCCAGCAACACAATTTGGTCTCACGGCCATAAAACCATCACCCTTGCTTCAGTGCGCATTCGGCGAGTCTTCGTCGAGTTTTCACGCTAACACATCGTCATTCTAGCGATTTGGCATTCATCTGGCTAGAGTCTTCTATGTCCTTAGGACTATCGTCACTCTGTGTGAGCAATGCCAAAAATTCTGCCACAACTACCTGCGGCTGCTCATAACAGCGCTGCGCGTCAAAGCGCGCGATCACAGCGACGCCGTGCTGCCGGAAGCGCGTATCGCGCCAGCGGTCGTGTTCCGCATGGTGAAACGGGCCGTCGACCTCAAGGATGCCCCACCGCCCGTCCGCGCAGACGATAAAATCGACCTCGCGGTTGGCGCGCCGCTTGGCGGAAGGCGGATCCGAAGTGCTGAAGCGCACCCGTGTCGCCGCTGCGTAGAGCACCCCCGCCTGATCAAGCGCCTTAGCCACGCGCGTTTCACTGAATGATCGCAATTCTAAACCTTTATAACGAATCGTGCGGTAAGTATCGGGTTGCTTTAGATTGACTTCCGGTTTGAAATCCGTTTGAACTTCAACGGGTGGGGTTGGCTGCACCCGGATGCGCCGGATCTGCCGCCGTTGGGGCAGCAGATACAAAATCAACGCGCCCAGCAGCAGCGGCGTCAGACGCACACCCCAACCCGGCGCGATGCCGAGAACATCCAGGCCAAAGGCAATGACAGCGCCGATCCCCAGCGCTGTCATCCCCAGTTCGAACCACCGCTCGATCCGCTTGATCGGTCGGCTGTTTCGTCGCGTGCGCGGTGTCATGGGTTAGACCGCCGCTCAGTTGCTGTCGCCGATCATCCCTTGCAGCAACTGCGGCAGATACCACACATCCAGGCGCTCAACGATCTGATTGCTGGGCGCAAGAAAGGTGCCATCTTGCAGACGCAGCGGCCCACGCCACAGCGCAAAGCTCGGCGGCACAAAGGGATTGGTGGCGTAAGCGGCCAGGTCGGCGATGAAGTCATCGAGCAGCGCGCGATTCTCCTCACGCATCCCATCACCGGGCAAGTAGCCAACCACCGATGTTTCCGGGTTGTTGATGTCTGACCAGTCCGGCCCCACCCAATCCCAACTCGGCTCCCAGGTGCCGGCGCGCACCGCCTCGGCAATGCGGGCATATTCTGGCCCCCAATGGAAATAGGGTACGCCCAAGCACACCTCCGGCGCGACATCGCAGGCCGCCACAAAATCGTAGGGCACCGCGAAGACCGCCTCACCCTGGGCTGCCCGTTCTCCGGCGACCGTGATCGCCTCGGTCGTATCGATGCCAGAGATGACGACATCTGCGCCATCATCGAAGAAGTCGTTGGCAACTTCACTCGGATCAAGTGTGTCGCCAGGAATGCGGAACCAGAAGCCGATCCAGTTGACGGTGAATACCAACGTTTCCGGGTCAAGGCCGCGGTAGGTTTCGTAGCAGTAGCGGGCACCCAGGTACGCCGACGACGCCAACCGCCGTGTTTCGCTGTTGATCAGCGCACCCAGGTAACCGATGCTGCCGGTCTCGGTCGTCAGCCCGGCGGCACACCCCGCGATCAATTTGCCCCATTCCATTTGGGCCATGACGTTGCCGACATTGGGCGGGGCTTGACCCGCCAGCACCGTATCGCCCGAAATATTGATGAAAACCACGCCGGGGAACAGCGCCGCAACTTCGTTGGTTTCGCCCCCGAAGGTATCGGAGGTCGTGAAGATGACCTGCGCCCCCTGCTCGATCAAGTTGGCGCTGGCACCGCGCAGCGTCATCTGCGGTGAAGCTGTGGTGTTCAAATCGGGCACCACAATCATCCGCGCGCCGGGAACATGCGCCTCAACGAAACGCCCGCCTTCATAATGGGCCTGGCTCCAGCCGCGGTCATCAATCGAACCGACCAGCACCATCCCAAAGATAAAGTCGTCGTCCTGTGCGAGTGCAGGCAACCCTACACTCAAGCTCATCACCATGATGATCCACCCACGTTTGACAATTCCATTGACAAGCTGGCTCACCTGCCGTCTCCTCACATACAAATAATCCAACCAATACAGTTGTAGTGTATAAGCGCTTAGCTCGAAAATAGACGAGAGAAACACAGATCACCCACAAGGCGGCCCGATCAGTTGTAGACTCATGAGCGAAGATGGACTGGTAAATCCTTCCTAAACGAAGCCGTTACGAATTTCAGATGAGGATTTCATCCTGACGCATACGTGATTTGTGTTATGCTTAGACTGTGGTGTATGATGGCCCTTCATTGTGGCGAAATACGACGAAATCTCCACCTGCTCCATATTTTAAACAGACGGCTCACGGATCGGTTATGCCTGAAATTAGCTTGCGAGATTACTTTTCCAAACTGGAACCGTTGCTGGCAGACGGCGCGGCAGATGAAGTGATCCAGCACTGCCGCCAGATCCTGCGCACGTACCCGAAGAGCGCCGCCGCATACCGCCTGCTGGGCCAAGCGTTGGTGCTTAACGGGCGCTGGGATGAAGCCAGCGCAGCCTTCCGGCGGTTGCTGAGTGTCATCCCCGACGACCATACCGCTCACCTGGGCTTGAGCGAGGTCTACGCGCGCAAGAGCCGTCCCGATGATGCTATCTGGCATTTGGAGCGCGCGTTCGAGATTACCCCCAACGATCCACACATCCTGGGTGAGCTGCGTGAACTCTACCGCCGCTACCAGCAAATCAACAACGCCAAAGTGAAGCTGACCGCCGCTGCCGTTGGGCGGCAGGCGTTGAACAGCGGCGCGTATCAGCAGGCGATTGATGTGCTGCGCACTGCTGTCGAACGCACCCCAGAGCGAGTCGATGTGCGGCTGCTGCTGGCGCAGACGTTGTGGGCCAGCGGCGCATACATCGAAGCCGCCGAAACCGCGCTCGATGTGCTGCGTGTACTGCCCGATTGTCTGGAAGCGAACCGGATGCTCAGCGCGCTGTGGCTGGCCGAAGATCGCCCATCCGATGCGCAGCGCTATCTGAATCACGTCGAATCCGTCGATCCGTATTTGGCGCTGGAATTGGTGCAGGGCGAACCGCCCGCCGATGATGCGTTCCGCGTCGAAGCGCTGGATTACGAACGCTTCGCACAGAACGAACTCACAGCCGCCCGCCCTGACTGGCTGCAAGCGATCCCGGATAGCGAAGACGCCGTCACGGCAGCGCCTGTTGGCGGCATCACCGAGACCGGGTGGTCGAGCCGCATCCTCACCAATCGCCTCCGTGCCCAGCCGCCCGCGCAGCCGCAGCCCACACGCGACGAAGCGGCAGATCTATTGGGCGATGACTGGATGGCCGGGGTTGAACCCCATACCGAAGCTGACCTGATGTTCGACGATGTCGATCAGATTGACGACTTCGCCGAGGCGGATCCGTTCGCAGATCTCGGCTTCGATACCGATTTTATCCAGGCCGGGGCTGCCGCTGCCCCCGACCCTGAAGCGACCAACCCAATCCCGCCAGACTTCGAGGCTGCCGACGATCTGTTTGGTGACTTTGACGCCGCCCCTGGCGCTCCAACCGACGACAATGACGACGACCCGCTGGGCTGGTTGGTGCGCTTTGGCGACGCCGACGAGGACGTGCAAGCAGAAGCAGCCGACGCCGACTCCTCGGATTGGCTGCGGTTCGACGACGAACCCGTGTTCGCCCCAGTGGATCAAGCCGATCAGCCGGCTTCGTTGGGTGAAACACAAACTGGCGATGACGATGCCGCGCTGCCGGACTGGATGTTCGCTGAAGCGCTGGAAGCTGATGCGGGCGAAGCACAAGCCGAATCCAGCGGCCAGCCTGACGATGCGGATGATCTGCCGGATTGGATGTTGGACGCCGCCTCGCCCACCAACGATGCGGCAGCCGCAGATCTCGATGCAGCAGCGGATGACAGTTTGCCGAGCTGGATGCTGGACGACACGCTCGAGTCGTCGGAGATGCAGGCCGAAGCTGACGCGGACGACGCGCGCCCCGATTGGATGACGTTCGACGAATACGACGCGCCCACTGACCAACCGGACGAGCAGCCTGCCGCCCAAACCGACAGCGCCGCGTACGATTTGTTTGCCGATTTTCCCGACGATCTCGCCGCTGCCGAGGTAGAACCCGCCGCAGATTCTGATTCGGTGGAAAACATGGCATGGATGCAGAATCTGAGCGATGATGCCGACGCGGATTCCGCCGCCGACGCCGCGCAAGACGACGATGCCTTGTCCTGGATGCGTGATGAAATCTTCCTGGATGAAGCCCTGGGCATCGAGCAGCTCACCGACGACATCTCGGAGATCACCACCCGCAAAACGTCGCAGTTAGTGTCTGCCGAGGTGGAGTACGAGGACAGCAGCGCAGACGCGGAAAAACGCTTCGATACAGACAACCTCATCGACTCGTCGGCGCTGTGGCAGGATGAACTCCCCGCCGCAGCGGATGCCGGGGATGACGACGTGCCGAACCTATTTGACGACGATGTACCAGAATCCGTGCCCGGCCCGAAACGCGGCCTCACCGCCATGCTCCAGGAGGGCGGGGGGCTGGATTGGCTGTCTGGGCAGGAAAACACCCCCGACGACACTACATCGAATGAAGATGACTGGCTCGCTGATTTCGATAACCGTGGCCAGCTTGACTCGACGGCTGCGTTCGCCGCAGGCAGCGACGCTGACGCGCCTGACGACAGTGATTTCGACCTCTTCGGTGCGGGTCGTGATGCGCTGTTCGCCGACACCCCCGACGAACCCGCCGCGCGCGGCCATACCGGGGCGCTGCTCGACAGTATCGACCTCAACGACCTCGACGACCAACCGGAGGAACAGGACACGATGTTTGATGCGCCACGCTTTGACGGTTTTGATGGGAATGACTCGCCGGGTGGGTTTGACCAGCCTGGCATGAACGACACGGATTTTGGCTCGGATTTTCAATCTGACCTGGATCGTTTTGCGACCTCCCCCGGCGGCGCGGTTGATCAGCCCGCTGACACCGAGGATCGCGGCACGCCCGATTGGTTGGTTGGCGCGGCTGCGGTCGGTGGGGCGGCGGCTTTCGCCAGCATGAGCGGCGGGGATGACGACAAATCTGCCGATGACGACAATTTCGATTGGTTGTCGGATGTCCCCCCTGATGATCAACCGGGCGCAGCAGGCAGCGGCGGGGATGACGATGATTTCTCCTGGCTCAGCGATGCACAGCCCACCGACGACGAGGACATGCCCGAGTGGCTCACGGGGGCTTCACCCGCCGAGGATCAACCCGCGGCTTCGCCCGCCGAACCCGTCGGCAGCGCGGGCGGCGGGGATGACGATGATTTCTCCTGGCTCAGCGATGTCTCTGGCGATGACGACGATATGCCGGACTGGTTGGCGGCAGCAGCCCCCACCGACGATCAGCCGGCGGCTTCGCCCGCTGAACCCGCCAGCAGTATCGATGATTTCTCCTGGTTGGACAACGCCCAGGCCGATGACGCGCAGGCGGATGACGCACAGTTGAGCGACGCAGCACCTGCCGCACAACCCGCTTTCGGTGACAGCGCCGACACCCCCGACTGGTTGAGCGCGCTCGAACCGCAGGCTGACGATCAACCAACAGGCGGCGATGACGAACTCGCCTGGCTCAGCGATGATCAGCCGGAATTTGCACAGCCGACCACCGACGCCCTGAACATGCCCGACAGCAGCGACTCAGTCGAGTTCACAATGCCAACGACCGACGCGCTCGCGCCAGCAGACGACGCAGATACGCCCGATTGGTTGGCCGCCGCCGCCCCCACCGAAGCCGCTGATCAGCCGGCAGCGCCGCTAGACAGCAGCGACGACAGCTTCGATTGGCTGGAATCGTCTGAAGACACCGTCGATCAGACTGGCGATACGCCCGATTGGCTGGGCGAATTGGGGCCGCAGGCCGATGAGCAACCGGATGATCAGGCAGTGATGGCTGACGATCTCTCGGATCTGTTCGGTTCATCCGCGCTGGAGCCGACTGACGAACCCGCCGCCGAGTCGCTGGGTGATCCAGTAGATGCGTTGGCGGACGACGACATGCCCGATTGGTTGGCCGCCGCCGCGCCCCAGCCCGAAAGCGCCGGGGATGATGATCTCTCGGCTCTGTTCGGGGCTGCTGGCGACGAAACCACCGTTGAATCGGTTAGCCCCCCTCCCGGCGACGACACGCCCGATTGGGCCAGCGCATTTGATCAGGCGCAGGCACCGACGCCCACAAGCGACGATTTCGATTGGCTAACAGAATTGGAAGGCGGTGAAGCCCCGCTGCCCGCCAATAACATCACCGAAGCGGAATCACCCAGCGAAGCACCTGTCGGCGACGTGGCCGCGGCGGAAACACAGCCCCAACCGGTGGCCGAAGACGACGATGATATGCCCGATTGGCTCACGGCGATCAGCGAGGGCGAGACGGGCGCGTCTGCCGAACCGGAAACGACCGACGAGTTCGCCTTCGAGTCGGCGCTGGCCAACGAGGATACGCTGGATTTGCTGGGCGATCTGGGTGATGTGCGCCCAACGGACGTTGATCAGATCGAATTGGACTCAGAAAGTGGCGAAATCCTCTCGCAGGATGCTATAAATGAGCCGTCAGCGGCGGCGCAACCGGACGCCACGACCGCTGAGTCGGCAGCCGATACGTTTGACTTCGACACGTTCGACTTCCCGGAAGAGACCGAGGCGGTGCCCGCACAAAACGCGCCGGATTGGCTGAATGCGATGGTGCCAGGCCTGGATGTCGAGACGGAAGTGGGCAGCGAAGATGCCGCCCCAGTCGCCGAAGATGCGCCGATTGATCCTGAAACGAACGCACGCGAATTCGCCTGGGTCTCGGCGATGGTGGATGAGGAAGCCCTTCAAACCGCCGCCGAAACACCCTGGCAGCCGCGCTTCGTTTTCTCAAGGCCGCCTGTGTGGCTGCGCCCAACTGAGGACGACACCAACACCGGGTCCGATGACAGTTTGCCGGATTGGCCGACTGACGACAATACCGATTTGCCAGAATGGCTGCGCTAAGCGCGTCTGTTTGCAAGAGAGGTACGAGCGATGCCCCCTGATGAGAACATGCCCGATTTCGACAGCATGTCCCCCGAAGAGATTATGGCCTGGATGGAAACCCTGGCCAAGCGGCAGGGGGCCGATGCAACCGAGTTCACAACCGAGGCTAACGTAGACATTGCGGATGTCGATCCAACATCTGTACAGATAGACGAGCCGGGTTATATCCCGTTCCATGAGCGCGACGGCAAGAAGAAGCCTGCCGCCGCCAGCACACCGGCGCAGCCCCCCGCTCAGCAGGCTCCGCCCGCGCAGCAGCAGCCGCCCCCTGCGCCGCCGCCACCCGCCAGGCAGCCATCCACGCCGCCGCCTGACCGACCAGCGCGGCCCGCCCAGCCCGCTCAACCGACACCGCCACCCCCTGAGCCTGTCTCTTATACACATCT
>JAADYY010000311.1 GCA_010092805.1 Chloroflexota bacterium
AGCAGGGGAGAAAACTGCTTTTGAAGTCCCTCTCCTAGCCGCAAAGCGGCGGTTGGGAGCGGGATTTAGGGTGAGGGCCTGATTCGCCAACAACATCTGTGAAAGTGCGTATGCGCGGTTTTTATTGACAATCTGCCACCGTTGATCTACGATCACGTCAGATCCCTCATTCTAACTCACCGTTAAAGGTTGGTTGTGGACATGAAAAGACTGCATGCGCTCGCTTTTCTGACTGGGTTTGTGCTTTTGCTGACTGCCACGCTGGTCGTCGCGCAGAATACCTATCAGGCGGGGCCGTTGGCCGCACTGATTCGCGCTGAACAACAGAGCCAAGTAACACTCGCCGTCGAGTGTACCGTGAACAATGTGCGCACGAATGTGCTCAACATCGGCAACAGCCCGTCAGGCCGCGTCGATGCAAACGGGTTCAACGTCGTTGAGGTGCCGCGTATTCAGAGCACGTTGCCGATTGTCTGTTCGCTGCCGCCGGGGTTGTTTTCGTCCATCGCGCTGGAACTGGAAAACACAGACTTCACCTGGTTTGTCAAGGTTGAGCCGACGGGGCTGTTCCTCACAGAATTTCCGACCAGTTTGTTCCCACCCGCCGAGTACTACATGACGCTCAATGGGGTACGCCTGTTCCGCGTCGATATTCAGTAAGCGGCGGGATCGCTCGCTAACTACCTAGAATGCCCGCTGCCCTGCCGCTGCATACTAGCAACGCAATGTGTTTATGTATGCGGCAGGATGTATTTTATAATCTCGGTGATGCAACCAGACGGAAGACAATTCAACTAATTTTCTTGATCAAAGTCTTTTGTGTATTGCTAACCGTTTCACAACAATCACTGAAAACACATCATTGAACCGCTCAACGACTTCGCTTTGACCGACGACGAGAGTGTTCATTTGCGGGTACGCGCACAAACCAGCCAACAGCTACCGAACCGCGCTTTGCCACCGACCTATCGGCTGTGGCTTCCGCTCATCCCGATCCTGTTGGCAGCGCTGCTGCTGCGCGGCTTCTCCTTTTTTGAGCGGGTGTACCCCACTGGCGCGGATTACGGCCATCATCTGCTGTACGCCGAGTTATTCTTGACGCAAGGCCGTTTGCCGACGGCTGTCCCCTTCTTTCAGCTTGGCACAACGGAATGGTCGGTGCTGCCTGGGGGTTCGCTGAGCTACGCCTTGGGAGAATTGTTTTCGGGAACACCCGTCTTCGAACTCGCGGCGACCACCCTGATCTACAGCCTCATCGAAACGACGGGCGTTTACCTGCTGGCATGGCGCTTGTTCCGCCGCCTCGATGCCGCGCTCACGGCGGCCCTGCTGATCGTGCTGTTCCCAGCAGGCGTGGATATTGTCGCGTGGTCGGGTTACCCAAACCTCATCGCACTGGCGTTCATTCCGTTTGCCCTGATCGCCTGGCTCGATTACTGGCACGCACCGTCCTGGCGCAGCTTGCTGCTCACAATCGTGATTGTGGTTGGGATGATGTCGGTGCATCATCTCTCAACCCTGTGGATGGGGCTGACGTTTGCACTCTTTGCCGCGCTGCACCTGATCCTGCGTCCGTACAGCAGTCTACGTAAATTGATACCGTTGGGCGTCGTCGGCGTGATCGCTGGGCTACCAGTCGTCCTTCAGATCCTCGACCTGACAGCAATCACGCAGGCAGCGGGTGTGCTGCTCAGCGCAGATCGTTTTGACGACAGCCGGGTGACCTGGAGCATTTGGACACAGACGGCCTCCGCCGTTTCGCTCGTGTTCATCAGCGGCGGCGTGATCGCGCTGCTGCGGCACCGTGTGATCCCGCTGAGTGATCGTCTGATGATCCTTTGTTATCTGGTTGTCTGCGGCCTATTCGCGTTCGGCTGGATTGTTGGACTGCGGTTTTACTATCTGCGCGCGCTGTTCTTCTTCCCGCTGATCTTCGCTTTAGGTGCAGCGGCCTTGTTCTGGCTGTGGCGTCCGCTGTGGTTACGCAGTCTCGTCGTGGTGCTGGTGATCACCAATATCGGCTTTGGATCGCTGCTGCGCACAGAAGAAGTCAACACTTACTACACCACGCTCACCCCGCGTGTGCTGGAAGGTGTAGAATGGCTGCGTCAGTACAGTGAACCCGGCGATGTCGTTGTTGTTGGGACGTTCCTCGGCTTCCAGATGTCGCGTTTACTCAATCGCCCAACGCTGGTCGCCCTCACCCCGGAATTAGTCGGCAATCCACAAGAATTGGAGACCGCCGCTGACGCCGTCGCCATCCTCATGGGATTAGAGAACATGGATGCCATCATCAACGAGCGCGATGTGCGCTACATCATCGTGAAAGCGAACGCGCCAGACATCCCCGACGCCGCCCGCGCGCAGTTGGTCATGGATGCGAACCCGCGCATCCGGCTGCTGTACCGCAACCGCGATCTCCTCATTTACGAGGTGCTGTCGTCATGAGGCCCTTTACTGCTGCCGTGATCACCACAGCAATTTTGGCGGCGGGCATCGTCGTGATCACGGGTGTCGCTGGCTCACTGCTGGGGTCACGCTCGGCGGCACCACGCCCCGTGTTGAGCGTCATCGAGGTGATCGAGACCGACCGCGATGTGAGCATCATCGTCCGCAATAATGAACTCTACACCGCGAGCGGGAGCCTGTGGTACACCCTCGAGTCGCCGACCAACGGGGAAGTCGCGTATACCGCCGCTCCAGTGACATTTTCACAGCTCACCCCACGCAGCGAGCGGTCGTTTTCGCTGCCGCGCCCCCCCGCAGAGATTGACGCGGGCGAGTGGGTGCTGCGTGCCTGGGCCAGCGAGCAGATCGCCAACGTAGAGGCCGGCACCTTCCCGCTGGATTCGTTGACACAGCGTGTGACCATCGCCAGCGATGCCGCAATGGAGATCACGAACGCGGCGCTTGTCCCCCAACCGGATGGCTACACGCTCCAAGCCGACCTGCGTTTTGTCGGCGATGCTCAAGCGGAGCGCGCGTATCGCTATACGCTCAGCCTTGCTCAGGTCGTTCGTGATGAGTCGTCGGGCCTGCTGCTGCCGCAGGCACGGAGTTACTTGAGCGACTTTCAAGCGCTGCAGATCGGCCCCAATGAGGTCGTATCTACCGACTTCAGCGACGCGGTTACCCTCCCGGCGGGTGAATTCACGTTGTCGCTGTGGGTACAGCTTGCCAACGCAGATGGGGTCTTTGAACACTACACGCAGTTCACTTACGGCGAAATTCTGCAAACGGACAGCAGCGGCTCATGACATTCCGGGCAAGGCTGTTCACCACGACCGGGATGATCCTCGCGCTGCTGATCGCGGGGGGCAGTCTGCTGCTGATTCTGGCCGACGCGACCAACGTCGCAAGCGCTGATCCGCTGTATATGCTGGGCGATAATTTCTTCGCGGTCAGTGCGGCGTTGAGCCTATTGCTGGTCGTTTTGCTGCCTCCCAACACCGTCACCGACGCGGCGTCCACTGCCGAGCCGCATCGCTGGTATCGGTGGCTGTCGCCCCTGGTGCTGCTGATCGTTCCGGGGTTAACGCTGCTGCACACCGGCCTGGTGCTCTCGCGCGAGCTGCTGACCGCCACATTGATCGGGGTGAGTACGGCGGTGCTCCTGCAAACCTACGCCCTTTCGCCTGGGGTCGCCCCGCAGCACACACCACCGAAACCGCGCCTGACATTGATTTACATCGTGTTGGCTGCGATCACAATTGCCGCCATTGCGCTGCGAATCATCGCACCGGGATCGACCATCCTGACATGGATCGTCGCGCCGCTGATGATCTTCGTCGTACCGGGCTTGAGCGTCGGTAAAGCGCTGCTGCCCCCAGAAACAGGCCTGTTCGAGCAGCTCGCGTTTGCGCCGCCGCTCTCGCTGAGCCTCCATCTTATCGGCATTCTGTGGCTGAACTGGCTCAGCATCCCAGTGAGCGCTGCGGGGGTGTTTAGCCTCGCTGGGATTTACACGCTCATCGGGCTGTTCGGCGCGCTGCGGCGTTATGCGTCCGCGACATGAGGGGCTGCGCGGTTGAGCGTCGCCATCACCTCGACGACGGCCCGCCCATCCTCAGCGCTAATCCCTGCGAGGGGCGCACCGTTGACGACGGCGGCTGTGAACCGCCGCAGCACTTCCTCGTTGCCATAATCAAGCTGGTTGGTGACGTGCTTGACGCCAGATGCCGCCACGCCCAACAGATGGCCGCTCACCCCAGCGATTGACGTGCGCAGCACATCCAGCGACTCGTGACCGTTGTCATCTGGGAGCACAAAGCAAACATCGCGGAAGAAATCCACGACCGCCGTCCCGCGCGAGCCGAACAGCAGCAGCAGCCACTCAGACACCGCGCCGACAAACGTCATATGCAGCGATCCGCTGATGTTGTCCTCGGAAAGGAAATGCGTCGAGACGAGATGCGGTGTGTTGTCATCCGGCGCGAGCGGCGGCCCCACATACGCCGACATCTGCTGCGCGCCGGGCAGCAGCGCTTGCAGCATGTAAATCAAATGCGGCGATTCATCGGTGAAAAGCCCCAGCGGCAGCGGCTTGTACCACGTCGGCAGCCGCCGCTTATGATTGCTCGATTGGAAGCCGAGCACCCCACGCAGATCGCCGATCTGGCCGGAGGCGAGCATCTGCCGCGCTTTTGACGGCGCGCCCGCGAACTGCAAATTGTGGATCAGCCCAAGCCGCAGGTCGGCAGCCTGTGCCGCCGCGATCATCGCGTCGGCCTGCGCGACGTTCATCGCAAACGGCTTCTCGACAAGCAGATGCTTGCCCAACCCCAACCCTTCCAGCACCAGCGCATGATGGCTATCTGGCGGTGTGCCAATCACGAGCGCATCGACTTCATCGCGCACCCAGGACTCGCTGAGTGCGGTGCCATAGCGGCGGAAGCCGAATTTCGCTGTCAGCGCCGCCTGATCAAGTTCGGGCAGCCGCCGCTCTGTCGAAATCACGCCGACGAGTTCCATCTCCGGCTGTTTGAGCGCGGCGGGCATGTGCCGGTTGCAGCTCACCCAACCGCCGCCCACAAACGCGACTCGCAGCTTCGCCATAATCGTCACTCCTTGCGGTACACGTCCAGATAGCGCTGTGCTGTCTGCGCCCAGTCGAAGCGCTCGACCGCCCAGGCGCGCGCGGTCTCACCCATCCGGCGTCGTTGTTGGTCAGATGCCAGCAGCGACTGGATCGCGGCTAGAATCGCACCGGGATCGCGCTCAGTAAACACAGCGACCGTCTCATCGAGGTATTCGCGGTACACAGCATCATCGCTGACGATCACCGGCAGCCCCGATGCCAACGCCTCCTGCACCACCAGCGGAAAACCCTCGCCTTCGGATGGCAGCAGCAGCACATCCGCCGCTTGATACAATTCCGCCAATGTCGGCTGATCCACCAATCCAATCACGCGCACGTTCGGCGGCGCTTCAGCCAATCTTTCTGTATCTTTGCCGCAGATCACCACATCAAAGTTGGAATCGAGCCGCGCAGCAGCCACCACCAAATCGATGCCCTTCTTCTGCACCAACCTTCCGACAAACAGCACCGTCAGCTTGCCAAAACCCCATTTCGCCCGCAGATCAGCGCGTCGATCAGGCGTTGGGGGGTGAAATAGCGCTGTATCGACGCCGTTCGGGATCTTCACAAGTGGCGTGCGGCGGCGTGGCAGTGACCGGATCTCGTCGGCGACCCGTTGATTGAGTACCACAACCGCATCACTGCTGCGGCAGCAAACCCGGCCAAGCGTGGCAAATGCCACACGCTGCGCCGTGTTCAGGGGTGCGCTGTCGTAGGCCACCAAGCCGACATGCTCCGTCAGCACGACCCGTTTGCCGCTCACATGACCCAACCACGCCGCGAGCACCGTATTCATATACAACAAGCCATGCACGTGCACCACATCCACCGAAGGCAGCATATCGCCGAGCACCGCCAGCAGCGCCAACGGATCAAAAAGCGGGAACGGGATGCTGTATTGTTCCAGCACATTAGACGCCGGGACGCCGATGATCCGTTGGCCGGGTGTGCGCGTCGTTTCTGGTTGGAGTCCTGTGTCGCTGGCAAGAATCGTCACGCGATGGCCGGCGGCCAAATACTGCTCACAGAGCCGCTCCATGACAAATTGGATGCCGCCTTCGTAGGGCGGCGGGTAGTTCGAAACCAGGAGAATATGCATGAAGCGGTGCGCAGACTTTGCAACGACAGGCGACCAGCGTTATCATTCACGCCGATCAGATTGGGCTGAGGAGAGTGTACAGTGCAGGCTCAGCAAAAGCAACAGGAATGGCTCTACCAATGGGAGCGCTTCGCCGACCAAGAGACGTTTTTGTTTCTTGATTGGATTCAACCGCGCACCCTGGATGATTTTCGCGGCAAGCGCGTCCTGGATGCCGGCTGCGGCCCCGGCCATCATATGCGCCTCATCGCGCCGGTTGCGGAGCATATCACGGGTATGGATCTCAACACGGCGGCGCTGGCACGCACGACTCTCGCCGACCTGCCGAACGTCACGTTAATCGAGGATGACATCGCGCGCCACCGCCCGGCACAGCCCTTCGATGTCGTCTACAGCATTGGCGTGGTCGATCACACGGATGCACCCGATGAGACATTCGAGAATCTGAAAAATATGACCGCCGCAGGTGGCCTCGTGATCGTTTGGGTGTGGTCGCACGAAGGCAACGGGCTGATGTGGGGGCTGATCGAGCCGCTGCGCAAATTGCTGCTGAGCCAGGCGAACCGCACCCTTGTTGAATGGTTGGCTCGTCTCCTGACGTTTGTGCTCTATCCCATCGTGCACACGCTCTATCGGCTGCCCGCGACGATGCTGCCCTATTACGCTTATTTCCAGAATTTCCGTAAGCTCAGCTTCGAGCGCAACGCGCTCAATGTGTTTGACAAGCTGAACGCACCTTACACCGAATTCATCTCGCGTGAGCGGATCGAGCGCTGGTTCAACGCGCGTGATTTTGAGGATGTTTCGATCACGTTTTACCGAGGTGTCAGTTGGTGCGCCAGCGGACGCAAGCGCTCACCGCATGTTGAATAGAAGATAAATCGCATTCCAGTACGTACACATTGAGGCAGAAACTGAATATGAGGCTGAAGCCATTGATTGTGATGATGTTGTTTGCCGCACTGCTGGCTACGAACGCCTGTGCCCCTCAGCCGACCGTGGCGCAGGTGTTGGCGACAAACACCCCCAGCAGCGCCATTCAGAGCATTACCGATACCGCCACCCCCATGATGCAGATCGACAACTTCGAGCTGATCGATGTGCCGCTTGGTGAGCGCGAGCCGCAAGCAGGCCAAAACCTGCAAATCACGGCCTTTAACTTTCAGCGCACCGGCCACGCCATCGACCGCATTACCGTCGAGATTCGCAACTTGACAGAAGCGACACAATCCGGGCGCGCGTGGTATCTGCTGTCGCCGCCAGGTGCGGGCGATCCCTGGTCACAGGCCGTCTACATCTCCCCAGAGCAGCCCGTCGAGGCGCTGCCAGCCGGCGAAACCGCAGTCATCATCTTTGACAGCCCAACGCTTCCGCTGGCGGGTGATTACAACCTCTCTGCCTGGGCGCACCAAATCGACGCAAGCAGCGGTGAAAGCAACCACGCAGACGGGGTGATCTACCCAACGTCACTGTTCATCGGCCCGCCGCTGTTTCTCGAAATCGATTATGTCGATCTCATCCCTACCGATGAAGGCGAGCAAATCGTGTATGTCACATTCACGATTCGCAACAACACAGTTGATGTGCTGGACATCGCCTACTCCTACAGCATTTCGCAGCCAGATGACACCACCCCCTGGGTGACGGGCGCTTTCACCCTGCCCTTCCAGGAAATGCGGTTGGAACCAGGGGCGCAGCGGACGCTGACGCTGCGCAACGTGATCGCGCTGCCGGCAGGCGAGTTCATCGTGAATGGCTGGCTGCATCAGTTTGTCGGGGATCAACTGGAGTTCCAGAGCAGCTTTGAGTTCCCGCAGTCCATCCAGATTGCGACGGCCCAGGATGCCTAAGCAGCGCCAAGCCGCGATCTTTGGCGTGCTGCTGCTGATCGGCCTGCTGATCATTGTGATCAGCAGTGTTGATCTGGGCAGCGTGTGGGCAGCCTTGACCTCAGCAGATTATCGTTTGCTGCCGCTGGTGATCGCGTTGGTGGTGGCGTCGTTGTTCACGCGGGCGGTACGCTGGGCAGTGATGCTGCGGCATGGCTTGTCGCTGCGGCGCAGCTTCGATATTTCAAACGTCGGCTATATGTTCAATTCGCTGCTGCCGCTCCGCGCGGGTGAGGTTGCGCGGGTACTGTTGGCCGCCCGGCACGATCCACCCATCCCGGTTTTCACAACGGCCAGCACGATTCTGCTCGAACGCATCATCGATTTGCTGTTTCTGTTTGTGCTGCTCGGCCTCACGCTGACGGCGTTACCCGCACCCGATTACATCGGCGTGAGCGGCCTGACACTGGCGGTCGGCGCAATTGTGGGGTTCGGCGCGCTGCTCGTGTTCGCACATCGCCGTGCCTGGGCGTTGTGGCTGCTGAACACGTTGCTGCGTTGGCTGCCGTTTCTGCGCAAACTGCCACTTGAAAATTACCTGAACCGCTTCCTTGATGGTCTCAGCGTCCTGACTTCAGCGCGCAGCTTCGCCTTGATGCTGTTCTGGTCGCTGCTCTCGTGGATGCTGACCGCCGCGACGGGGTATGTGCTGCTCTACGCCTTCTTCGGTCAGGCAGATTGGGCGGTGGTGCTGCTCTTCATCGTGACCTCAACGCTGTTTGCCACTGCCGCCGCTGCCATCGCTTACACCCCCGGCGCGATTGGCCCCTATCAGGCCGGCATCGTCCTGGCGCTGAGCCTTTCTGGGTTCAGCGAGCCGGAGGGCGCGCCGCTAGCATTCGCTGTCGTGATCCACGCCGTCAACCTGGGGATCTACATCATCTTCGGGATGATCGGCTTATGGCGCGAAAGCATCACGCCGGAAGAGCTGTTCCAGCGCATCCGCGCTTTCATCCGGTCACAACCGCAGCAGCCCCCCACCAGCATCGAGAACAGCTCCGCAGACTAACCTCAACTCACCTGTTGGAATCAAGCATGGAGCCGGCAGCGCAGGCATCGGTGACACCTGCGCTGTGGATCGTGCTGCCAAATTACGGGCCAACCGGCGGCGGCCCAGAACCCGGCGGGGGTTGCGAATTTAGGGTCGAAGTGGGGCCGACAGGCAGCGGCGGCGGCGTGATCACTTGCGGTGGCCCGCTCGATGTAGGCGGCACACTCCCCGATGTGGGCGGCGGATTGCCAGACCCAGGCGGCGGCCCAACCGTTTGCGGTGGCCCAACCTGCGTGAGCGGCGCGGCGGTGCTCTGGCCCGTTGGCGGCGCATCCAACGTCCAGGTGAGCGTCGGTGAAGGTGTGTGAGTGAAGGTCGAGGTTGGTGCAACCGGCTGCGTCAGCGATTGGATGGGCGGCGCAGGCTGCGTCGGCTCGGTCTGCGTCTCATCGGTAATTTCATTGTTGTTGTTGCTGGGCGGTATCACCACTGGATTAGCCGAAGTCGGAGGGATGGTGGGGGCAGCAGCGGGCGGCAACGTCGAGAGCGGCGTCGGTGAGTTGCCCGGCGTCGGGGTGTCTGTCGGCGACATCACAAGCGCGGTCTGGCTGTCGGTGAAGAACTGCACCAACTGATCAAAAAACGCAGCATACAGCGTTTGCGCGACTTCCATCGACAACGTGGGGATCGGTGTGGCTGAAGGCGGCGGCGCGGTCACGGTCGCCGTCGGTGACTCGGTGGGCACATCCGCGATCTCTAGTGTCTCGCTCGTGTACTCAGCCGGCAAATAGCCTGTGAATCCCTGTGACAGCCGCACCAGATGCCAGCCGCCATCCGTCTCCAGAATTTCGACACTGTTCTGCGGATAGAGCAGCGCCACAATCCCGCAATCCAACGCCGGGCAATCATACACCCCCACCGGATCGACGCTGCTGATGAACATCGCGACGCCGCGCTGCTCAGTTGGGGTCGGCGGCACCGGGGTTGCGGTCGGTGGCTCCAGCGTATTTGTTGGTGAACTGGTCACCGTCAATGAGGGCAGCACCTGAAGAGTCGGCAGCGTGATCGCTTCTTCAGCGGGCTGGCAGGCAGCCAACACCGCGAGCAGCCCCCCCGCGATCCCCCATTTCCAAACCTGCGCTTTCGCAAACATACAGTTATCCTTCACGTTTCTCCTGCTCAACGGGCCAGCATGGTTGATGCCAGCGCACTGGGCCAAATCGTTAAGATATGCCCAGTTTTAGAGCTATTCTGAGCCGTGATGGCAGAAAAAGCAATATCGCAGCGCAATGCGGCGGGCCAAAGCGCTGGCCCCAGCCCGCCGCACCGCCTGATCATTGGGTGAACGCGGGCGGCATGGGGTAGCTGTCAAGGGCGATACCTGCCAGCTGCGCTAAGGTCGGTGCCACCTGAGCGGCTTCTGCACGCTCTAACACCCCCGGCTTGACATCCGGCCCCACAAACACGGCAAAGCGATCATCACCGGGGCTGCCGGGGCGCAACCCATGACTCGACAGCGCCGCCGGGGTACCCGTTGGCCCGTCGATCTCCTTGTTGGGGTCATGTTCAAAACTGGTGCGGTCTGGTGCCACGAACGCCGCGATCTGGTCACGGTGATCGGTGGGGATGTGCGTGTTGGTGTAAGGAGTCACGCCATACGGTGCTAACGCCTCGGTGATCTGCGCGAGTTCAGCCGCATCTTTGGGCACCACATGCAGGATGCTCCCTTCCGACTGGAACGTCGCGTCCGGGATGATCACCGAAGGATGGATCGCAGTATCGATGGGGCTGTGGCCGTGATCGCTCATCACCGCGATGTTGTAGCTGTCAAGCTTGCCTGCCGCACGCAGCCGCTCGATCACCACACCCACCAGCATATCCGCATACGCAACCGACCAGTGCGCATATTCGCTCTTGTAGCCGGTGTAATGCTGGACTGAGTCGGTGATCAGAGTCTCGGCGATGATGACATCGGGGCTGTCGTCGCTGGTGGCGAGCGCACTCACCCAATCCACCGTCCGGCGATCTGCCATCATGCTCAATGCCATGCGATCTGCCCCTGAGGCGGACTCAACCGACGGCCACTCCGTCGGCAGATCAGCCGTACCGACGATCTGTGCGAAGCGTTCGCGATTGCCAGGGTGCTGGAAGACCTTCATCCACCCTTCACCCGCTTCCACCGGCGCGTTATCACGTGCCCGCTGGATGAACAGCCCAGCCCACCACGGCATCATGAATAGGTCGGCATCTTCCGGGCGCAGCATCCCGAACCCAACCACCGCCACACTCCGGCCCGCCGCGCGGGCGCGCCCGGCAAGTGTGGGCACACGCACATCATAAGGTGTCGCATAGCGAAATTGCTCGCCACCCCAGATCATATTGCCATAAACACCGCTGACATCCGCGCGTTCGCCTGTCATCATCGAGGTGCGCCCCGGCAGCGACGTGCCGCACACCTCTGAGCGCAAATTCTGGATCTCAAAACCCCGCTCAGCCAACGCAGCGAGATGTGGCAGGCGCGCACGACAAGTCGCAAAATAATCTGCGCTGATTCCGTCCAACATGAGCACGATCAGTTTGTTCGCCATATGAGTCACCTTTATCGAGAAGACAGCATTGCGGCTCAAATAGAGCGCAGTTATATTAAATATTGGCAGGCAAGCCTTTAACAACGCTTAACGGCGCTGGTCGCATCTGCGTTGAGGCTGCTCCTTAAATTCCATTTAACAATTTATTAAACTCAACGAGTTGTGCTTTTCGCCGAATCCCCCTAAAATCTCTATAAGAATAATTCATTTGATTGTGAAGAAATACATACTATTGAATTTCTTTAAGTGTGAAGCTTATAGTTCAAACACAGGTATTTAAGCATGTGTTTGAAAAGTGTTAACCGTTCATGATTGACCGCGCACAGAGCCTTCTTGGAGTGACTTGTGACTTCTCAACAAGACAGCCCCCTGGTGCCCGAGCACGTCGAGCAACTGCACACAGGCATCGTTGGCGAGTGGTTTCTCGACCGCCAACTCATTGTCTATCGGCTCACCCAAGTCTCGAACAACATTGTCACCGCCTGGAGCAACGTGGTCATCGAGATGCTGGAAAACTGGCCGAAAGAACGCCCCTACTTGGCGCATCATGATCTTTCAGCGGTTGGGGTGTCGCTGCAATATGCCACCCTCGTCAGTTTTGATGTGATGAACATCGGCATCACCCCAACGGGGCGGCAAACCGCCGAAGAAATCTTCAACCGCAATCCAGAGTTCAGGGCGCGAGTCGCCATTGGATTTAACCTATCGGTCTCCGGCCAGGTGAGCCAGGTTGTGATGGATCGTATTCGCAGCCGCCACCCATCGATCCAGTATAAGACATTTTTCAGCCGTGATCGTTCGCTGGAATGGTTGGTTGAATCGCTGCCGGGGGCGGAGTCGGCAGCCGACGACAGTTAGGATGTTGTTGGCGAATCAGGCCCTCACCCTAAATCCCGCTCCCAACCGCCGCTTTGCGGCTAGGCGAGGGACTTCAAAAGCAGTTTTCTCCCCTG
>JAADYY010000003.1 GCA_010092805.1 Chloroflexota bacterium
AGCCCCTATGAAGCGTCGGATTGGCGCACTTTGGGCCGCGATCTGCAAGAGCAGATTATCAACATGACCAAGACGACGCTCCGCCGTGCCCTCTCGAACATCGATATTGATGTTGAATCCCAGACTGCACCGAATATGCGCGGCGTCAATATGCCGGGTGCGAACTTGAGCGGTAAGGAACTCAACAACGCCAATTTCAGCGAAGCCAATCTGGAAGGTGCGAACCTGAGCGGGGCCAGCCTGAGCAACGTTAGGCTGCGTGAAGCGAATTTGAACGGCGCAAATCTGAGCGGTGCCCAGCTCACCAACGCCAACCTGATCGAAGCGCGGTTGCGCGGCGCAAATCTGAGCGGTGCCCAACTCACCAATGCGCGCTTGGCCGAAGCCGATCTGAGTCAGGCTGTCCTGGAAGCGGCGGATTTGTTGAACGCTGACTTGCGCGAGTCGACGCTGAACGGTGCATCACTGCAGGGCGCTAACCTTCAGAACGCCAACCTCGGCGAAGCGAGCCTGCGCAACGCGAATCTGTCCGGCGCAGACATCACGCGCGCGTCTTTTGCGGAAGCGGATCTGACCGGCGCGATCCTGCCGGACGGCACGCAGTACGAAACGGGGCGCGATATTACCGAATTTGGCGGCAGCATGCGCAAGTCCTCGACGGGCAGCGCGCGGGTACGCATCGAGATAGATGGCATTGACGACTCCAAGCCAAAAAACGACGACGATCCGCCCCCCAGCCCAATCGTTTAGCGCCGCCCGCCTGCCCCTCACCATAGACTCCTCGCCTGGGGCGAGGAGTTTTGCTTCGCGGATACCACATCTAAACCCATCATATGAGACCGCGATGATAACCCGCCGCTGAGGTTGGTCGCTGCATCAACCAGCCTTTATACTTTGAACGACTCTATTGACCAAACGCGAAAGATTCTATTTGACTATGCGAAGCATACTTCACCCGTTGATCATCGCTCTTGCCGTCAGCCTCAACATCCTCACAGATCACGCCGCTGTTCCGATCATGCAGGCAGAGGCCGCGGCTTGTGCGCCACTTTCCGGCGAAATCACCACCGGCACCAGCGAACATACGCTCACTGCGGGCGGGATCGACCGTTCCTACCGAGTGTACATCCCGCCGGGCTACGCCTCCAGCCAGCCAACCGCACTGGTGCTCGCGCTGCATGGCTTCGCTCAGGGTGCCGAGCTGCTCCAGGCAGAAGCGACCTGGGATGCGGTGGCCGACGAGCACGAGATCATTGTGGCGTATCCGCAGGGCACCGGATTCCCCGTGCGTTGGCATTCCGACGGCGGCTTCGACGAAGACGGGGGCGACGATGTTGCTTTCCTACGCACATTGATCACAACGTTGATCGCCGATTACTGCATCGATCCGGCGCGTGTATATATCAATGGCTTCTCTAACGGCGGCGGGATGGCGCACAGGATGGCCTGTGAAGCAGCGGATGTCGTGGCGGCTATCGGCGGGGTGGCGGGTGCCTACTCCACGCCCACTGAATGCACACCATCACGCCCCGTGCCTGTGATCGCCTTTCACGGTGATGCCGACATGGTAGTCGATTACACCGGTGCCGACGACCAGTTCGATCTCCCCGCCATCCCAGACTGGGCAGCCGGTTGGGCCGCGCGCAACGACTGCGATCTTGAGGCGGAAAGTTTGCCCGTACAAGGTGCTGTCAGCGGCATCCGCTACACAGATTGCGCGGATGATGCGGATGTGGTGCTCTACACCATTGCCGGTGGCGGGCATACATGGCCCGGCGGCCCCGGCGAGGTACCCGCCTTCATCGTCGGCGCGACGACGCAGGACATCGACGCAAGCGCCGCAATGTGGGAATTTTTCCAGCGCCACACCCTACCGGGGGATCTACTCACGGAAGAATAATCCGCAAGCACCGCGCTAAACGATGATGTTTAACATACGTTGGGTAGAGTGCTGCTTCAGATTTTAGCGTGAGTCACTTGGAAGGATGGGACTAATGGCACAACAGCTCAAGCGTGAATTGGGCGTCTTCGGCGCAACGATGATGGGGCTTGGCTCGATCATCGGCACCGGCATCTTCGTTAGCGTCGGCATCGGCGCAGGGGTCACTGGGCCAGCGGTCATCCTGGCGATTGCGTTTGCGGCCTTTGTGGCAACCTGTAACGGCCTCAACAGCGCACAGCTCGCGGCCAACCACCCCGTCAGCGGTGGCACTTACGAATACGGGTATCACTACTTAACGCCGCAGTTCGGCTTCATCGCTGGATGGACCTTTCTACTGGCCAAAAGCGCTTCTGCCGCCACTGCGGCGCTCGGTTTCGCGGGCTATCTACTCGACGCGCTTGGCAGTGACGATACGACGCTGTTGGTGCCGTTGGCACTCGCTGCGGTGATCGTGCTCACGCTGATCGTCGTCGGTGGCATCCGTCGCTCGAACACGGCCAACACCATCATCGTCTCGATCACGTTGGCAGCGCTGGCCTTGTTCGTGATCGCCGGCATTCCGTCCATTGATGGTGCCAACTTCTCCCCATTTCTCAATGCGGCTGAAGATGGCAGCGGCGGTATCAACCTGTTGTTGCAAGCGACCGCGCTGATGTTTGTAGCCTACACTGGCTACGGACGCATCGCCACAATGGGCGAAGAAGTCCGTGAGCCGCGCCGCACAATCCCGCGTGCGATCATCACGACCCTGGTGACGACGATGATTCTGTATGTGGCGGTCGCGTTCGTCGGCGTGGGTACCATCGGCGCTGAAGCGCTCAGCGGCGCTGCCAACGAAATCGCCGCCCCACTCGAAGTTGCGGCCAGCAGCTTCGGCATTCCGGCGGTGCCGGAGTTGATCGCTATTGGCGCGATCACGGCGATGCTTGGCGTGCTCCTCAACCTGATTCTCGGCCTGTCGCGCGTATTGCTCGCTATGGGCCGCCGCCGCGATATGCCGACACCCGTCGCGCGCCTCAACAGCACGGGCACCACACCCTATGTCGCCGTGATTGTGATGGGCGCGGTGATTGGTGGGCTGGTGCTCATCGGCGATGTGCGCACAACTTGGTCATTCAGTGCCTTCACGGTGCTCATCTACTACGCGATCACCAACTTGGCGGCACTGCGCCTCAAGCCAGAGGAACGTCTGTTCCCGCCCATCATCGCTTGGATCGGGCTGGCGGCTTGCTTATTCCTGGCTTTCTGGGTCGAGCTAAGCGTGCTGCTGGTCGGTTTGGGGCTGCTGGTCGTTGGGCTGGGCTGGCATTTTGCGGCCCAGGCCATTGCCAACCGCGCCAACCGCGCCGCCGTCAACGATGGCTGATTGTTCGCCTACATCCAGTTAGTTACAACCGCAGCGATCAAAACGTCCGAGGGCGCTATGTCCCTCGGACGTTGGCTATGCTTTAAACTCGCCACCTCGATGCAACCGCAGCGCGAGGTGGTTGCATCGAATTGTGTCGCGGAATTTAACAATAGCAATTTTCCAAGAAGGCATTTTTCCAAGAACGATTATTTCCCCAAACGCATCTCTACATTGATGCTTAGTGACTGAATTGAGGTGGCAGCCCACGTTTGAGCTGCCACCCCACTACACATTGCAATTACTGCCCGAAGATACCGCCCGGCAGTTCACCCGGCACGGCGTCAACTGGCGGCGCTGCCGTCGGTGCAATCACACCCGGCTGGGCAATCGTGCCGCTCGTGATGTCGATGGCGAAGTCCACCGCACCCGTCCACGGCCCGAAGCCACCTTCGGCGTTCCACGTGCGCACCCACCAGCGATACGCCGCACCATCGGTCAGGTTCAGACCGGGGTCAATGGCGCAGGTGTCGCCCGTGCAGATCACGGCGCGCTCGTACACATCGTTGAGCACCAGCGAAGAGTTCGGCCCGCTCACCCACAGTTGGAACCAGGTCGCTTCCAGCGGGGTGAACCAGCTGAAGGTCGGCTGAGTCTGGGCGATGGTGCCGAACGGTGCAATCGGGGTCGCCGGCCCTGGCGGGGTCGCAACCGTGAAGTCACCCGGCGTGCTCCAGGGGCCGAAGCCGCCCGTGGTGCTGTAGGTCTGCACCCACCAGGTGTACGGGCCGCTCGGGTGCAGCAAGCCAATATCGACCATGCAGGTCATCGCCATCGGGTCGCAGATGTCACCAGCCTGATACCACTGCGTGAACACCGTCTGACCGCGGCTGCTCACCCACAGGTAGTACCAGCTCACGTCCGCTTCCATCGTCCAGCTGTAGAGCGGGAACTGTGTGTTGATAGCACCCAACGGCGCGATCAGGGTCGTGGGCTGCGGCATCACCGCGACGGCGAAGTTACCCTCGTTGCTCCAGGGGCCAAAGCCGCTGATGTTGCTCCACGCACGCACCCACCAGTTGTAGGTACCGCCCGACAGGTTCAGGCCCGGCGCAATCTCGCAGACACCGCCGTTGCAGACGTTCACCGCATCATAGAACTCGTTCAGCAGTGTCGTGCCGCCCGGCTGGGAGGCGTCGTCGGCGCTCACCCACACCGAATAGCCGTTCGCGCCCGCGACTTCGTTCCAACTGAAGCTCGGCATCGTGTCGCTGATGGTACCCAACGGGGCGATCAGGGTCGGCTGGCCGGGGAGGACAGCGACGGTGAAGTCACCTGGGGCGCTGAACGGCCCGAAGCCACCCGCTGCGTTCCAGGTCTGGATGAACCAGGTGTAATTGCCGACCACCAGATTCACACCCGGATCAGCCGTGCAGACACCGTTATTGCAAACCTGCGTCTGATCGAACCAGGCCGAAGCGGCCAGCGCACCGCTGCCATCGTACAGTTCCATGTAGTACCAGTCGGCACCGAAGACCTCATCCCAGCTAAACAGCGGCGAGGTTTCAACCGTCGTGCCCAGCGGGCTGATCAAGGTGGTGGCGGCAGGCGGCACCTGAGTGGTCGCCGTCGCGCTGTTGTTGGTCGGGTTGCCATCAACAACGTCCACCGTGACATTGGCAGTGTTGACCAGTTCACCCACGAAATTCGGATCCACCGTACCACTGATGCTGACGGTGAAGCTGTCGAAGGCGTTGAGGACGGCGTTACAGGTGACGGTGCCGCCTAATGGCGCGCCGTCATGCGAGCAGGTCGCAGTCGCACCGCTGACACTCAGAACGCTATAGGTGATCTCCGGCGGCAGCGCGTCGGTCATCGTGACGCCCGCACTGGTGCCCGCGCTGTTGTTGGTGACCGTCACATCGTAGGTGATTGTACCACCCGGCGCGACACTGGCAGGCCCGGTCTTCTCCACCGAGATATCGGCTTCGTCGAAGTCGAGCGGCACCACCTCAGCGCGGCGGAAGTTGTTGGCCGACGCATCCTGAACGTTGGTCAGGTTGTGGTGATGCAGCAGCAGCAGGGCTGGCGGCACTTCGGCATCCAGCGGATAGCCGGTGAGGTCATAGAAGAACGGGAAGGAGTTACCCGGCACGTCGTCCCAGACAGGCATGAGGCTCGGCGGGATTGGCGGGAAGTGCGTATCGATGAACGGATCCGCCAGGTCGAACGTCATGACATCCGTCTGATCGATGACCTCGCCCGTCGAGACCGGGTCGAACACATCAACGTAGAAGTTGAAATCGGTGTCCGTGCCGGAAAGGATGGCCCCATCGCCGAAGGTCGCACCCAGATCGATGGGCATCACCAACACGTTGTTCTGCAGCAGATACGTGTTGAAGCCAGCATCCACCGTGTTGACGGGCAGCCCGGTGGTGGTGGTACCCGAACCTGTTGTAGAGAGGCCCTGATAGACATGCTGCACATCGGTACGCTGGTTGTTTGCCGAAGGCGACAACACAAACGCGGTAAAGTCATCTGGCCCACCGAAACCATCCTGGTTCGGGTCGATGTAAACGCGGAAGCGCGCTTCGTTCAGCGTATCCCAATCGCTGTCTGTGGCGATGGCGACGAAGATACGGGTGTCCTCAGTGATTTCACCCTGATCGTTGCTACCGCCGTTAAAGTAGTTCGAGGCAATACCGACATATTCGATGTCGAAGCCCCTAAGCGTCGGGAAGTTGGTATCCCCAAGCGGGTCAACATCCATCAGGCGGAAGGCCGAAACCGACGACACAATGTCTTCGGGGAAGCTGGTCGTGCCAGTGAAGACCCCAGTACCTGCCAGACCGACAAAGTCAACACCCGTGCCGGGGCCAGAAATCGGGAACGGATTCTGCGCGGCACGCATGTCCCCAGCAGCGCGCGGCGCGGCGTACACGGGAACACGCAGCGGCACGGTGGCACCGCTGGTCGGCGTCAGAATGGCGTTGCCGCTCTCTTCCGAGAGGTAGTGACGCGGCGTGGGGCCAGCGAAGATGCTCTGAGTCGGCGAGAGCGAGGCGTCAGCGAAGTTCGCCGGGGGCGTGCCCGCTGCCGGGATGTCAACCGTCAGGGTGACAGTGAACATGGCCGTTGAGTTGGCCGGCACGTTGATGCTCGCTGGCGAAACGGTGAAGTTCGCCACCGAGTTATCGCTGTAGGTATCGAAGCTCAGATCATAGGTGGCATCCGTCGCGCTCAGGTTTTGCACCATGATGTTGCGCGTGTAGGTCTGCGGGCCAGACCCCGGCACCGCCTCGACATGACCGAACGACACACTGACCAGTTCCGGGGCCAGCGCATTGTAAGCGATCACTTCATTCGAGAACGCATCAACGACATCAACGCGACCAGCACCAGCGCGTGACACCGGAATGCGTGGGCCGCTGGTGCTGTCCACCAGGAAGACGTCGTTGTTGGCGGTGTTCATGATCAGCGCCTTGAGCTGCGGCACTGTCCAACCCGCATAAGCTGGGTTACTCATCAGCAGTGCAGCAACACCCGCAATGTGCGGGGCAGCCATCGATGTGCCACCGATGGTCAAGGGGCCATCACCGCTGAGCGCGTC
Source organism: Chloroflexota bacterium (assembly GCA_010092805.1). Lineage (GTDB taxonomy): Bacteria > Chloroflexota > Anaerolineae > Aggregatilineales > Phototrophicaceae > Flexifilum. The sequence continues at coordinate 6,898 of JAADYY010000003.1, forward strand.
AACGCTGGTGATGCTGGCACCCGGCGCAGTCACATCCGGCTTGATGCCGCCCGAAATATCCTGGCGGCGCGGGCCGCGCGAGGAGCTGGCAGCGACGCTGTCACCCAGGCCGGGCGGGGTCACTGTGGTAGTGAACGTGGGGTCGAAGGTGACCATAGCGGTGCCAGTCATCGAACCGGTCGACACATTCGGTTCCACAATTTGCCCCGTACCGAACGACACCGAATAGCATGGGAAGGTGTTTGGGGTCGTCGAACCGCAGCTCAGGTTGATGATGGTGTTGGCACCTTGCCACGGCGGATCAGTATCGACAACAATCATCCCCAACGGGATGTTGCCACCTGCGTCAGCCGCGCCGAGCGCCGCTGCGTACAGGCCGTTCGAGCCGCAGTTACCCGTCCAGATGATGTAAGCGGCGTGGCCCGCTGGGAAGGTCGCGTAATCTTCAGACTGGCAGGCGTCATCAGCGACGGCGAACAGCGGCAGCGGCCCAACGACCGACGACGCCGGGTTGGCGACACTCGCATTGGCCGGGTAGACGCCGTCGAAGCCAGCACCACCGATGCCCGTGAACTCAACACCTTGAAAGGCCAGAGTCGCATCGAACACGGAAGCGGTGCTGATGCCGGGGCCGATGCTGCCCGGACGCCCGGTGATGAAGAACGTGTCGAAGGAGTTACCCGCCGAAGAAACCACCAACGTACCTGCGGCCAGCGCGTTGTTGACCGCACGGATGTACAGTTCCAGTGTGGGGTCGTTGCCGCCGTAGCCGAAGCCCGAACCCAGCGAATTGTTGAGAATATCCGCCGGGCCGCCGTAAATGCCCGACACCGCCGCGTCCCAAGCCGCCACAATCACCGAGGTGGCCGAGCTACCGCCGCAGCCGAAAACGCGCATCGCCAGCAGGCTGGCTTCCGGTGCCACACCGGGGCCGATACGTAGGTTACCGAACGGCACGCTTTCATAGCCGCCGGTGTAGGTCGAACCGTCGAGGTTCACACCCGTACCCGCAGAGATCCCCGCCACGTGCGAACCGTGACCGTTGCAGTCCATCGGGTTCGGATCGGGGAAGGGGGTCGAGTTGGCAGGATCGCCCGCGTTGTAGGCATCACCAACGAAGTCGAAGCCGCCGATAACCTTGGCCGACGGGAAGGGCCAACCGACCAGCGTCGTGCTGTCAAAGGGGTCGGGATAGACGCCAGAGCCGCCGAACCCGGTATGGATGTAGTCGATACCAGTATCCACAACCGCGACGACTGTGCCAGCGCCTGTGTAGGCACCGCCCAACGAAGCCGTCGCCCACGCCTGCGGCGCGCCGATGAATTCGGTGCTGGTCGTCAGGTCAAGTTCGACTTGCATATCTGGGTAGACCGCCCGGACGTTCGGCAGGGCCGCCAGCGCGGCCACCTGGGTGCGCGGCACCGACAATGTCACGGCGTTCACCAGGTAGTTCACGCTGTTGACTGTCGTCGCGTTGATCCCGGCGGCGGCCACATCGCTGAGGAACTGCGCCTGCGCCTGCTGGACAACGGCCACCTGGGCCGCAGCCGCCGATTGCGCCGCAGCCCCAGCCGCACGCCCGCCTGCCTGCGCAAAGACCTCAGACGCGGGAGTCTGCGTGAGTTCGACAATGATGGAGACGTTGCCGTTAGCAAACGTCACGGCATGTTCCAGCGAGTTGTTGACGGCCACCGTCTCGGTCGCGCCGATGACGCCAACGGACGCCAGCGACGCAGCCGTCGAGTCTGGCGTTTCGTCTTGCGCCATCGTCACGAACGGCGTGCCGTAACCCAGTAGCAGAACGATCAAAAGGAGCAATAACAGAACTAACTTACGTTGCCCACGAACTGGCATGCAAAAATCCTCCTAAAGCAAAAGGACAACTGCTTCTGAATAGCAGCGGATTCAAATACTCCGCAGTATCCACAAATTCATTGGCTTGATCTCACGGCAAGCCGGGGGTGCCCGGTGATGTCGGTCGCGGTGAATCCAGAAACATGGGGCGGCTGCGAACGACTGTCTGTACACCGGGGAAAGCACGAATGACATCAACTGCCGCCGCCTCAACCACCAAGCTCACATTGTTGATGACGAAATCGGTGCGACCTATCACCTGTGCGTCAAACTGCGCTGTGACATGCGCTAGCAGACGCTCCTGCTGACGGGCAATCCGGAGGCGCTGCACTTGCACCGCAACACGGTTCGCCGGCAGATACGCATCGCGCCCAAAGACAGCAGCAATAGATGGCTCAGAGAGTTCAACAAGCACTTGGACTCGGTTGTCAGATGTCGGCAACTGCAAAGCTTGATCAAGCGCGTGTGGCAACGCTGTGATCGTGGGTGTACACTCATCACCATCATTTGCGGGATCACATGGCGGTGGTTGGGCAGTCAGAATGTTGATGGTCATGGCAACTCCCCCCGCAAATGTAAGAGTCCATAAAAAGTAAGTGAGAGCGCGCATAGAATACCAATAATTTCCTATTGACGCAAGACGATTGTAAGATTAGGTTCTGAAAAGTTACATCAACAACTGAATTTTCACAAAACATTTACCATCGATCACAGCAAATTTTACATTTTTGACAGGATTTTAATCTGGATTCCCGCTACATCAGCGGAAATTATCTTTGATACGAATAAGCGAAACGACAAAACTCACGAACACGACCTGCGTCCCCAGCACGAGCACCAGCAGCCCAACGATCAACGCCTGCAAGTTGCTCACCCCCAGCGCATTGAGGATCAAGGCCAAGCCCCCCACGACGACGATCCCGCCCGCCGCCAACCCTTGATCGAGGCTCAGGTAGTCGGCCAGGCGCTCCCATACTGGGCTACGCTGCAAAAGACCGACTTTCGCGGCGAACAAGCGCGCCAATACCCCAAAGAACACGATCTGCGCGCCGATCAAAATAGCGATGCTCGCCAGCAGTTGAATGATCAAGCCGCGGCCAAACAAGTCACTGTTCGGCGAAATGTTGTCCATCAACGCCGCGAATAGGCCGATTGTCCCCACGATCAGCATGAGAATCCCCGGCCACATGAACACCCACAGCGGGCTGAGCAGCAGCATAAATTTCAGATGCCGCCAACCGTCGCGCCAGGTGCGTAGATGCGGTGGGCGCGACCGTCCATCCGGATGATAGACAATCGGGATTTCAGCAATGCGCAGCTTGCCAAGTGCGGCCTTTGCGACCATCTCCGTTGCGAATTCCATACCAGATGTTCGCAAATCCAACGCGAGAATCGCGCTGCGCTTGAAGCCGCGCAACCCACAGTGGAAATCGCTGACCCCTGCCCGAAACAACACATTGCCAATGAAGGTCAGCACGGGATTGCCCAGCCAGCGATGCAGCCCCGGCATCGCCCCCGGCATGATCGTCCCCTTGAGCCGGGTGCCCATCACCAGGTCGTAACCGTCGCGCAGCTTATCGATGAAGGGCGCGATTCCGCTGAAATCGTAGCTGTCGTCGGCGTCACCCATGATGACATATTCGCCAACCGCCGCCTCAATGCCGCCGATCAGTGCCGCGCCGTAGCCGCGCTCAGGCACCGGCACCACACGCGCCCCCGCCGAGGTTGCAATCTGCTGTGAGCCGTCGGTGCTGCCGTTGTCCGCAACGACCACCTCCCCACGCACGCCAGCCGCATCGAGCGCATGCCGCGCTTTCTGAATGCACACCGCCAACGTCTCAGCCTCATTGAGGCACGGGATGACAACTGAAAATTCAAGCGACTGCGGCGCAGCCGCCTGCTGGGACAAGGGAAGCACTTGGGGTTGATATGCCGTTTGCATCTGTCACTCTATCCGCAATCAAACTCGCGGGGCCAAGCCGCCCCACAAAAACAGTCTTTAAGCATACCCAAGCCCAACTCTGATCTCAACAATTTTGAAACATTGGCGCGGCACATCACGGCGACTACCCTTGACTCCGGGCTGTGAAAGATGCTGTTGGTCAATCGATTTGATTGTGTTTTGGCCCTCATCCCCCTGCCCCTGCTCCC
>JAADYY010000312.1 GCA_010092805.1 Chloroflexota bacterium
TGATCATTGTGCGCAACAGCGTGATCGTCGGCGCTGTTCTGCTGCTGCTCGCCTTCGTCTTTGGGTCGATCCTGGCCCCGCTGCTCGAATCGCTCAATGTTGACGAAGAGTTCACGACGCTGCTCGGCGATGTGCTGATCGTACTGCTGCCCGTTGTGCTCTATGTCACCATCGGGATCTCGGCGCGGGCCTTTCGCGATCCACGCTCGAACTCAGCGCCGCTGCTGATGCTGGCGGGGGTCACGCTCGCCTGGCTGGTGGTCTCTGGCGTGCAGACTCTCAACACAGACGGCAGCGCGGCGACGGTCCCGTCGCTGCAATTCACGCTCGCGCAAACCGACGACGGCGTGCGCGTCGAGGCGTTGGAGCCGGGCGGCACCGCCGAAACCGCCGGGGTGCAGGTCGGTGACGTGATCACCGCCATCCGCCGCGACCCGGTCGATCTGGCGGCGCTGGAAGCAGGCATCGCCCAATCTGAGGACGATACCCCGCTGCGGCTGCGCATCCAGCGCGACGGTGAGGAGCTTCAGCTCACCGTGCGCACGGTGATGGTCGCTGCCCCTGATCAGGGCATTGATGTCCTGGGAATCGTGTCGGCGTGGCTGGGGGTGGCGCTTCTGGGCGCGCTTGGGTTGTATGTGCCCGGCGGCTGGATACCGTATATGGCGCTGAGTTTGGGGCTGCTGCCCCTGCTGCTCGGTTATGCCTGGCTGCTGATCGCCACGTTTTCGTATCGCACCGAAGGGCTGCTGCCCCTGGGGCCAGACGGCAGCTTCGGCGGCCTCACGCTGGATAACTGGAGCTTCCTCACCGACCAGATGGTCGTGGGCGGGCAAACCCTGACGATCTGGAGCATCACGCTCAATTCGTTTTTCATCGCCGTCTCCATGACCCTCGTTTCGCTGGTGCTGTGCTCAATGGGCGCGTACGCCCTCTCGCGGATGGAGTTTCGCGGGCGGCGGATGTTTTTGGCGATGACGTTGATTCTACATGGCTTCCCCGCCGTGACCCTGCTCATCCCGATTTACCTGGTGCTGATCGGGCTGGGGGCGCTGCCGCTGATCGGGCAGTACATCGGCTTCAACTCGCTGGGGGGCATTGCGCTGGTGATGGTCGCGTTTGAACTGCCGTTCGGCATCTGGCTGATGAAAGGCTTCTTCGACAACATCTCGTGGGACATTGAACGTTCCGCTTTGATCGACGGGGCGACGCGCTGGCGCACGTTCTGGGAGATCATCCTGCCGCAGATTCGGCCCGGCTTGCTGGCGCTGGGGATCTTCGCGTTCATCGGCGGCTGGAACGCCTACTTGATCCCCGCGACCTACACCATCGGCCCATCGATGGCGAATCTGCCCGTCTACATCCGCCAGTTGACGGGCGAAGTCAACCCGGCGGGCTGGAATCTGGTGGCGGCGGTCGGGCTGTTCCAGATGGTGCCGATTCTGGTGTTTTTCATCTTCGGGCAGGAATATCTACTCAACATTTACGCGGGCGGCACCAAAGGCAATTCGTAGCACGCTGTGGCTGAGGACAGGGCTTATGCAGATCACAATCGACAACCTGACCAAGCGCTTCGGAGAAGTGATCGCCGTTGATGCGCTGGATCTGGACATTCACGAGGGCGAATTCGTCGCGTTTCTGGGGCCGTCTGGCTGCGGCAAAACGACCACGCTGTTGATGGTCGCCGGCATCTACAAGCCCAGCGACGGCGAAATCCGCTTCGGCGAGCGGGTGGTGAACCAGGTGCCGCCGCGCGACCGCAACATCGGGATGGTGTTTCAGAGCTACGCCCTTTACCCGCACATGACCGTCTTCGGCAACATCGCCTACCCGCTCAAGCTGAAGGGCGTGCCCAAACAGGATCAGTACGCGCGGGTCCAGCACGCCGCCAACATCATGGGCATCGGCCACCTGCTGGAGCGCCGCCCCGGCCAGCTTTCTGGCGGGCAGCAGCAGCGCGTCGCGTTGGGCCGCGCGCTGGTGAAAGAACCGGATGTGCTGCTGTTCGACGAACCGCTCTCCAACCTGGATGCGCGGCTGCGCCTGACGATGCGCGGCGAGATCAAATCGCTGCAAAAGCGGCTCGGCATCACCTCCGTTTACGTAACCCATGATCAGGTGGAAGCGCTGACCATGGCCGACCGCGTCGCGGTGATGAACGAGGGGCAGTTGCAGGCGTTCGATACCCCGGCAGATCTCTACAACCACCCCAAGACGCTGTTCATCGCCGAATTCGTCGGCAACCCACCGATGAACATCGTGCCCGTTGAGGCGACCGCAGACAACGGTGCGGTCACGCTCAAGCACGCAGCGTTTACACTCACCGTGACGGGCGAGCGCGCCGAACGAGCCGCGCAGCACCCCGGCCCGGTGATGATGGGCATCCGCCCGGAAGACATGCAGATCAGCCACGAAGGCGAACTGGCAGGCGCGGTCTTCATCGTGGAGCCGCTGGGCCGTGAGAACATGATCGACGTGCGCATCGGCGATGTCGGCTTCAACGTCCTCTCGGAATCGGATGCGCGGCTGAACATCGGCGATACCGTTCGGCTGAAGCTCAACGCCAACCACCTGCAATTCTTCGACCAAGCCAGCGGCCACTCGCTGCTGTGGCACGAACATGATCGGCAACTGGCCCATGCAGCCCACTGACGCCCACTTCACGACGCTCGACCGCACGGTTCCGGTTCAGGCGGATGATGATCTGGCGCGCGCCCATGCCCCGCTGATCCGCTTTGACGCCGCCGAGCCGTTTCTGCCGTCGGTGGTTGGGTACACCGTCTTCCGTGCGACCGCGCCGTCGCCGTCGTTCCCGCGTGATGTCGTGATCGAGGGTGAGATCGTCTGCGCCATCGAATACGCCATCTGGTGGGATTGGGACATCGGCCACCTGTACGAACTGGAGCACGCCTGGGTCTATCTGGGCGCTGACGGCAGACTGATCAATGCTGAGGCGAGTTGGCACGGCGGCTATCACCGCATGGCAAACGCCGACGGCGCGATCCCCATGCAGGATGGGCGGCTCGTACTCCACTCTGAGCCGGGCAAACACGCGTTCGCGCCGTCGCCGGAGTGGCTGCTCGACCGCAGGCCGATCACGGACATGAGCTGCACCACGCGCGCCGGGATCGGTGGCGTGTGGGTGACGCCGCTGTTTGACGGCAAGATCACCGAGCGCACCCCGCCGAACAACCAGCTCGTCCGCACCTATCTGGAGCGGCAGGCGTTCGCGCCAACCTACGACTTCTCGCAGGTCGTCGCGCTGGAATCGGCTGCGTTTGTCGCTTGGGACAGCCTCAACACGTGGATTCCGGGGCGGGTGCGCTGGTGGCTGGCGGAACTCGACCGCACGATCCCGCATCACGCGCGGCGGGTGCTGTGCATTGCGCATCGCGGTGCCTCGGCGGTCGCGCCAGAAAACTCCGCCGAAGCGATCCA